>NZ_AUTP01000307.1:0-7842 GCF_000498075.1 Pseudoalteromonas sp. TAB23 | reverse complement strand
ATGGCGGTAGACACTAACGTAATAATATTTGAACGCATTAAAGAAGAACGTCGCCAAGGCCGTGCACCATATCAAGCTATTCAAGAGGGTTATAAACAAGCCGCAAATACAATATTTGATGCCAATATAACCACCATGATCACCGCACTTATCTTATACGGCATAGGCTATGGGCCCGTTAAAGGTTTTGCCATTACATTAGCATTGGGACTTTTAACGTCTGTATTTACAGGTGTGTACGTATCAAAAATATTAAGCCAAACGTTGTATTTAAAAATGGGTAAAAAAGTAGGAGAAAAAGCACATGCTTAATTATTTTTTGAAAGGTGAAAAGGGCACACGCTTACGCTTTATGGGTATGCTTTTAAGTGCCATTTTAGTGCTGCTATCCGTATTTACGCTTACGCAAAAAGGTCTAAATTTTGGCCTAGATTTTACCGGCGGTTATTTAACTGAGTTTACAACCAGCCAAAGTGTTGAACTAAAAGAGCTTCAATCGTTTATTGCTAAAAATCACAACGGTGAGTTTGAGCTAACCGCGCAAGGTAATAGTCATTTTCAATTAAGAGAAGCGCCAAGTGCATCAACAACAGCTAATAGCCTTGATTGGCAAAGCGCTGTTACACAAAACGATGATATAAACGCACAGGTATTATCGTCAGCTTATATTGGCTCACAAGTCGGCGATGAGTTATTTGATCAAGGCTGTTTAGCAATGTTTGCTGCAATGATTGCGGTAATGATTTACCTTGCAGTGCGTTTTGAATGGCGATTAGCCGTTGGCTCTGTGGTAGCGCTAGTGCACGATTTAATACTCGTACTTGGGTTATTTTCACTATTACAAATTGAATTTAACCTAACCGTACTGGCAAGTTTACTGGCTATTATTGGTTACTCACTTAACGACTCAATAATAGTAGGGGATAGAGTACGCGAGCTTTTACGTGTTCAATCAAACAATGTACTTAGCCCAGCGACTATTATTAATAATGCGATTAAAAGCACACTAACGCGCACCTTAATAACGTCGGGTACCACACTTGCAACGGTTGCCAGCGTTTGGCTACTTGCAGGCACACCACTGCAAGGCTTTGCTATTGCATTATTTACCGGCATTGTAGTGGGTACGTTCTCGTCTATTTGTATAGCGGCAACCTTGCCGGAGCTATTGGGCTTAAGCGCTAAAAACTACGAAGTTAAAGTAGATGCCCACACGCAAACATTATTAGATATGCCATAAGGTTTTTAATAAAACACAAGTAAAGAGCTGCACCAACCAACGGCTCTTTGTTAGTTTAATGCAAATTTAAGCCCCGCTAGTATTCCCACCAAGCTTGCGGGGTTTAAAACAATGGTTTTAAGCCCCGCAAAAATGTTAAACTAGCTGCCTTATTTTTACAGCCTGTATTGTACTAATCCCCATGAATAAAACCCACGTAATCGAACACCTTCGTTTTGCGCTAGAAGCGCAGCTTACAACAGCAAAAGTAGCGGCAAAAACTGCGCACGACACCGCCACACATGAAGAAAACATAGCCGAAAATAAATACGATACTCTAGGGCTCGAAGCCGCTTATTTAGCACAAGGCCAAGCCCAGCGCGTAAACGATTGCTATAAAAGCATAGAATTGTTCGAACCTGCCTTTAATGAAAAACCAACCGACAAAATAGCTATCGGTTCGCTGGTATGTTTAGAAGATGATAACGCAGCCCAAAAATGGTTTTATTTAGGCCCTGCAGCTGGTGGTTTAACAGTAAACGTTAAAAAGCACGCAATTGCTGTTGTAACACCCGGCGCACCAATGGGTAAGCAGTTACTAAATAAACAGATTGATGATGAAATTACGTTAACAATTGCAGGTAAAGCCCACGAATATGTGGTGGTAGAGATTTTATAAAGCTTTGGTTTTTTAAGAGAACACCATCTGACAAAGCTATGCCAACGTAATAATCGCTTATTTATATTCATAAATTAATTGTCGGATGGCATGGCTCCGCCATTTATCCAACCTACAGCTATGTTTTTATAGCGTAACGTGGTGTGTATTTCAATTTCTACAAAGGCATATAATGAGAAGTACCTAATAGTTTAAAAGTGAGCAGGGTTGACGTTAGGTGCTCCCTTTTTAATTGATTTTAGTGGTTATACAGCCTCGTTAGTTGTATTTCCCAAGTTGGCTACTCGGTGCTACTATAGTGATACATCTGTTTGGGGATTATTATGAGAGTAGAACTAGTAACAACATTGAAGCGTCAAGCAACGAAGATATTATCTGAACTTCATTCCTCTAAAGAACCTGTGTTGATAACTGAACATGGACAACCATCTGCATACTTAGTAGATGTTGATGATTATGAATTTATGCAAAAGCGTATGCAAATTCTTGAGTCTCTTGCAAAAGGAGAGCAGGCAATAAGTCGTGGTGAAACCATGTCGAATGTTGAAGCTAAAGATAAAATGAATAAATGGCTGAAATAATTTGGACTAATCCAGCTTTGGATGATCTTAACGATATCGCTGAATATATCGCATTAAGCAATTTTCAGTCAGCGAAAAAATTGGTTTCCAAAATATTTGAAAAAGTTGAACGTCTCGAACTTTTTCCTGAATCAGGTAAAAAACCAATTGAGTTAGCTAACCTAAATTATCTTGAACTGGTCGTGAATCCTTGTCGTATATTTTACAAAAAAGATAACAATAAAGTATATATTTTGCACGTAATGAGACAAGAACGAGACTTACGAAAATTTTTGTTGCTAACGCAATATACAGCTAACAAGTAGGTAATCCCTGAGTGAAATTAGTATGACCCCCATACTAATTATTATAAAAAGCAATTATTAAAAAGCCATCCAAATATCTATCAAAATTCCAATTTAACCAATATAAGAACTAAATTATGGTTTGTTTATTAAAAAAAATTGCTACACACGTTCCTTAAGTGTTTAATATACCGTACATAAATAATATGGAGGTTGAAATATGAGACATAACAATTGGTCTTGCTCTAAGTGTAATAATAACGAATTTGATACCGGTGAAATAAGAGTTTCGGGTGGCTTTTGGTCAAGAATTTTTGATGTTCAAAATAAAAAGTACACCGCTGTGACATGCAGTCGATGTAGTTTTACTGAATTTTATAAAGGTTCATCATCAACACTTGGTAACGTATTTGATTTCTTTACTGGGTAATGAAAGCTTAAAAAGCACTTTAACTGAAATGTAAACTGATCAGTTCAAGAAGTACCTCCTCATTAAGGTGAAGAGGTTAAATGCTTAAACACACCTAAGCGATAATTTGCCTTATTAAATGTAGGTGGACCATTAGATATACACCAACTAATAGCAGTTAAAAAAATCTATTACACGCACTAATAATAGGCTTCAATGACAGAGCATAAGGCTTGGATGAATTTATTTTTATGATTTTTCATCTAACATCCTATATTTTAAATATCCAATTTTAGGTAGCTTTTTTCACAAACTTTGCTGTTACCATCATTTCGCCAATACCATCTACTTTACAATCTAGTTCGTGGTCTTTTTTATCAAGCACTCTTCTAACTACCGCTTTGGTACCAATTTTAATTACTTGCGAGCTGCCTTTAATTTTTAAATCTTTGGCTACTGTCACTTTGTCGTCATCACTTAGCACAGTGCCGTTGGCATCTTTAACTAAAATTGCGTCTTCATTGTTTGTGTTATTTGGGTTCCACTCATGAGCGCACTCAGGGCAAATAAGCAGTTGTTGGTCTTCGTAAACATATTCACATTGGCACTTTGGGCAAGCAGGCAGCGACATTTTTAACTCTCATAAGGTGTTGTT
Source organism: Pseudoalteromonas sp. TAB23 (assembly GCF_000498075.1). Classification (NCBI taxonomy): domain Bacteria; kingdom Pseudomonadati; phylum Pseudomonadota; class Gammaproteobacteria; order Alteromonadales; family Pseudoalteromonadaceae; genus Pseudoalteromonas; species Pseudoalteromonas sp. TAB23. The sequence goes on along the minus strand of NZ_AUTP01000307.1, from coordinate 4,015 downwards.
TTGCGTATTTTAATCTGCATTATTAGTTAATCAATATTTTTCATCTTCACGCTAAAAATATCTCGTTTGTGCGTTTTAAAAAAAGGGCATATAAAGCACATGTCGCTTAAGCAATTTAAGCGCTAACTCGTACAGTAGGTACCTGTTAAAGCACCCATCATATTAAGTGATACGCGCAATGCCCACTTAGTACGATGGGTGTTTCTATTTATAATGCTTAGTATTTTACTAAGCATGCTTTTTATATTTTGACTTAACTAGGAAAAGTCGTGTTTAAAACCTTAATTGTGGTTGATAACAACGAGCAAACGCTTGCTCAATCGTTCGAAAATGTAATTACGTTTAATACCTACTTACGTGATTACCCAAAACATAACGAACCAAAAACACGCATTATTAATCTGTGCGACTCAAGCCAATACTTGAGCAAAGGTTACTATTGCTCATTACTTGCTGAAGCGCGCAATCACCAAGTTTTACCCAGTGTAAAAACCATTAATGCTCTTCGTAGTGGCCAAGCACCTATGTTAAATGTGGGCCAAATAGACGGCACTCTTTACTTTGGTAATGCCCAAAACGATTTACAATCAAAAGCGGCAAAGTCGGTATTTAAACAATACCCAGCGCCTATTTTATTTGTTGATGAGCAAGGCTTATTACAACAAGGATCGATGTCGTCTTTAAGCGAGCAACAGTACTGCGAATTTGTAGCCAAGCTAGATAACTTTACTAAAACGCAGTGGCGTATTAGTTCGGTACAACGTCGTTTTAGATGGGACATGGCAATACTTGTTGATCATAACGAAAAAGTGCCGCCGAGTGATAAAGACGCCATTGCACGCTTTATTAAAGCAGCGGCTAAGCACGGGATTTATGCACAAGCATTAAGCTTTGACGAAATTGACAATATTGCCCAGTTTGATGCGTTATTTATTCGCCAAACTACAGCGATTGACCATCCAACGTATCGCCTTGCAAGCAAAGCGCAAAGCCTGGGTTTAGTGGTTATTGACGACGCTGAGTCTATTTTACGTTGTTGTAATAAAGTGTATTTACACGATGCGTTTAATTACCAAAAAGTGCCAAGTTTAAAAACGGTTGTAGTGGCTGATCAAGCAAATGAAACGCTTGAGCAATTAGAAGAAGCGTTTACGTATCCGCTTGTTTTAAAAATGCCTGAAGGGTCGTTCTCAAAAGGTGTGTTTAAAGTTTCAAACCGTGATGAGCTAGCAGCTAAGCTTACAGAGCTGTTTGAGTTTAGCGCATTAGTGCTTGCACAAGAGTACATGTATACCGAATACGATTGGCGAGTGGGTGTGTTAAATGGCCGTGCAATTTATGCATGCCGCTATTTAATGGCGCGTAACCATTGGCAAATTTATAACCACGACGCTAAACGGTTTTTCTCTGGTGGCTTTGAAACCTTGCCAACCTTTGAGTTACCAAAAGCGGTATTAGATGCAGCATTAAAAGCATGTAAAACAGTGGGTAGGGGTTTATATGGCGTAGATGTTAAAGAGCATCAAGGCAAAGCATACGTGCTTGAAGTAAACGACAACCCAAGTATTGATCACAAAGTAGAAGACGGCTATTTAGGCGACGAGCTATACATGATCATTATGGATGAGTTTAAACAACGCTTAGAAGCACGAGGCCGTGGGTAATAACATGAGCAACCTTGTTATTCGAAAGGCGCTTGGCAGTGATTTAACTGCACTGATTGACGTTGAAAACGCTTGCTTTAATAACGACAAACTTAGCCCGCGCAGTTTAAAGCGCTGGCTTAGTGCAAAACACGGTATTTTACTCGTTGCAGAAAGTGGCGAGCAAATATGCGGCTATGGGCTAGTTTGGTGCCATAAAGGCACGCGTTTAGCGCGTTTATATTCGCTTGCTGTAAAACCCACAATGCAAGGTAAGGGGATTGCAAAAGCACTGCTTACTAGTCTAGAAAAAGAAACGTGTGAGCGGGCTCGTATTTACCTGCGCTTAGAAGTGGCTGTAAATAACGAAGGTGCGATTGGGCTTTATAAAAGCTTAGGTTACAGAGTGTTTGGTCAATACAGCGATTATTACGATGACCACAGTGACGCACTACGAATGCAAAAAAACATTCGACAAACGAGTGAGTTAAAAGTGGCGCGTTTAACGCCGTGGTATCAGCAAACTACCGAGTTTACGTGCGGACCTGCTGCACTATTAATGGCAATGGGCGCACTTGAGCCAACAACTGAGCTTACTCAATCACATGAGCTGGCACTTTGGCGTGAAGGCACCACTATTTTTATGACATCGGGTCATGGTGGTTGCCATCCGTTTGGTTTGGCACTTGCCGCTAATAAGCGTGGTTTTAAAAGCGAGGTAATGGTTAATACCACCGAGCCTTTGTTTTTAGATGGCGTACGCAACGAAAACAAAAAAGTGGTACTTGCCACCGTGCATCAACAATTTGTAGATGGTATTGCACAAGCAAATATACCGCTTACACATAAAGATGTAGAGCTTGAGCATATTGAGCAGTGGTTAAGTAAAGGCTTTAGTGTGCTGTTATTAATTAGCACATATAGTTTTGATGGTAAAAAATCACCACATTGGGTGTGTGTTACGCACCTTGATGAGCATTGCGTGTATGTTCACGACCCATTTTGTGAGCCCGGTAACGATAAACAGCTCGCAATAGATTGCCAGTATGTACCTATTGCACGAAGTGATTTTAGTAAAATGTCAGCGTTTGGTAGCCAACGTTTAAGAACGGCGGTGGCTATAGCTAATAAAATATAAGGTTAACAGTGACTTTTTTAGATTTAATTGATGTAGCCCCATATTCGTGGGCGGCTATTGGTACTGCGGCTTTTTGCGGTGCCATTATTGGTATAGAGCGCCAATTGCGTGGTAAACCTGTAGGCATTCGTACATCAGCCCTAATAACGCTGGGCACGTATTTGTTTTTATCCACTGCGTTTAATTTACAGGGGGATGTAATAGATCATTCTCGTGTAGTGGGGCAAATAATTACAGGTATTGGCTTTTTAGGGGCAGGCGTTATGCTCGCAAAAGATGGTGCGGTAGTTGGCGTTACATCAGCTGCAACCATCTGGGTGCTTGCATCAATAGGCGTTATGATAGCGACCGAAAACCTTGGCGCTGCAATAAAACTTTCGGTGCTGGTGGTCGGTATTTTATACGGTGTAGACGTACTCGAAGCTAAATTTAAAAGCTTAAGCAAAGGCGTACACACTAAAGTAAAAAACTATCAAAAACGCTATTATCGAAAAGATTTTAACGATACCGAACGCCATTAAAAGTGGCGTTTTTTTAGTGTTATTGAAACAAGTACTAGTACTATTAAATATCGACTATCCAAATAACTTGCGTCTAACTACTTTTCTGTAACCACTGGGTGTTTGGCTTAATACTTTTTTAAACACGCGTGTTAAATGCCCTTGGTCGTTATATCCCACTTCTAAAGCCACTTCTTGAATTGATAAATTTGATGATGCTAATAACTCCTTCGCACCTTCTACGCGTAATTGTTGCCAATACTCAATAGGGCTTTGATTAGTGGCGGCTCTAAAACGGCGGGTAAAAGTACGGTAGCTCAAGCTAAATTGGGCAGCGACTTCTTGCAGGTTTAACTCGGTGGCTAAATTTGTTTTTAGCCAAAACTGAATTTGCGCAATTAGCTCGTCGGGGTGACGGTCAACTGCACCCTCGAGATAGCGTTGATCTTCGTAGGGTTTGCGTATTTCGTGCGAAAAATTACGCTCTACATGTTGAGCGGCGGCTTTTCCATAGTACTGACTAATAATATGTACGATCACATCTGCAAGGGCATTAAGACTGGCTACCGTATACATGCGCTCTGACTGAGTTATAAAAAAGTCGGGTTTTAAACGCACTAACGGGTAGTCGTGGCTAAATTGATTGGCGTAGTGCCAATGGGTGGTAGCAGGGTGCCCATCTAGTAAGCCAGCCTCAGCTACTAAGTAGTTGCCAGTGCCTACACCAATTATAT
>NZ_AUTP01000306.1:0-7705 GCF_000498075.1 Pseudoalteromonas sp. TAB23 | reverse complement strand
CTATCACTAGCAATAAAATAGCCATTGGCATAAGCGAAGGTGAAGCAGGTGTTTTAATGCACGGCCCCACTTTTATGGGCAACCCGCTTGCCTGTGCAGCAGCCTGCGCAAGTATTGATTTATTACTTGAGCAAAACTGGCAACAACGAATAAAGCAAATAAACACCCAACTACAGCAACTTAATAAATGCAGCGAGCTAGATGCGGTTGCCAATGTACGTACCTTAGGTGCTATTGGTGTTGTTGAGCTAAACGATGCTGCGGGCAATGTTGATGTTGCTAAAATTCAGGCCTATTTTGTAGAGCAAGGCGTATGGATACGCCCATTCGGTAAACTAATTTACCTTATGCCACCGTATATAAGTGACGACACCAGTATAAAAACACTGTGTGATGCCATTTACAATGCCATCAAAGGCAAGCATTACGCTTAATAGCCGGTCTCAATTACTAGCCTTAATACAGGTTATAGCGCTATTTACTGTAACCTACCGCTACATTTAGTGTTTTTATCTATTAAGCGAGTTTGTGGTTATTGATCTCGCTAAGCATAAACTATATGATAATGGCTATCATTTACAATTACCTTTTGGACTTCTTTGCTATGAAATTACTATTTAAACCAGCCAAAACTTTAGGTGCAAGCCTTTTACTAGNCTAGCCTCGGCGTTTATGGCTCAACCAGTATTAGCTAACGGCCCTATTGGCGAGCATGTTAATCATCTTCAAGCTAACCTTAAAAGTTACGCAGAAGAAGTAGAATGGATGGTAGGCAAAGTTGATACCATGGTAAGCGACTACGATACTAAAGGCGCAAAATCTGTAAAAACTGATGATTTAATTGAATATTGGGAATCAGTTAAGTTTCACAGCGCAATAGAAACTAACTTTGTACCGGTATACGCTTCTATTTGGCAGGGTCTTTATGGCGTAAAAATGGCCATTGATAATAAGCAGCCTGCTGAGGAAGTTCGTAAACAACAAAAAGCGATGAACATAGCCTTGTGGCAAGGTCTTGGGGCTGTTAAGCTTGCTGCAAAATTCCAGCAAAAAGGCTTGTTAGACACTGTAAAAGCAACCGCTACAAAAGAAATGACACAAAGTGCCACAATTGATGAAATTAAGCACAAATTAGACCGTGTAGTAGCTAAATTTGCTGAGCGTTTACAAGACGAAGCAACTGAAATTGTTCATGACACTTACCTACACCTGTTTGAAGGCGTTGAAGGTACACTTATTGAGCAAGACGCTAACCTAGTTGAAGTGCTGGAAAAAGACTTTAACGTAACACTGCCACTAGCAATTAAAAACAGCAAAAGCGTAGATGAAGTACGCGATGTGATCAGTGATATGCAAACAAAATTAGACCGCGCTAAAACGCTTATAGAAAAAGCAGAAAAAGCCCGTAAGGATGTATTTTAAGTGAAGCGTAGGACCTTTATTCAAGGCCTAGCTGCGTTAGGGGTGGTTGGCTCATTGCCACTGCCTCTTTCTCGTGCGCTAGCCGCTGATATAGCAAACCCAGTTTCTGTTGATGATTTACCAAAGCTTAAAGGTGAGTTAACCCTTTATTTAGGCCGAGGCGAAGGTGGTTTGTATGAAAACGTATTACAAGCAATCCAGAAAAAAAATCCAGACTTTAAACTCGGTATACGCCGAGGTCCTACTGCTGCTTTAGCGAATACCATTGTTGCAGAAGCTAAAGCCGGTGTTCGCCGCGCTGATTTATTTTGGGCGGTTGATTCAGGCGCTATAGGTTTGGTAACCGATGCAGGTCTTGCACAACCTATCCCAGGTGATTTATCTGCTCAGTTACAACCACAATTTAGATATAAAGAGTGGGCACCAGTAACTGGCCGTATTCGTACATTGCCATATAACACGTCGCGTTTAACTAAAGATCAAATTCCAACAAGTATTATGGAAATTGCCGAGAGCGATTTAAGTATTGGTTGGGCGCCCGCCTACGCTTCTTTTCAATCGTTTGTAACCGCAATGCGAATTTTAGAAGGCGACGACAAAACTGCTAAGTGGCTTAAAAAGATTAAAAAACGTGCTAAAACATACGCTGGTGAATTAGGTGTTGTTATGGGCGTTGAACGCGGTGAAGTTGATATTGGTTTTGCTAATCATTATTACACATTGCGTTTAAAATCAGGCAAGCCTGATGCTAAGCTTGATTTAGCATTTACACAAAATGATGCTGGCTGTTTAGTTAATGCATCGGGTGTATTAGCGCTTAACGATGATCCGCTTGCTACTAACTTTATGCGTTACTTACTAAGTAAAGAAGTACAAGGTTACTTAGCCAGTGAAGCGTACGAAATTCCGTTAGTAAATGGTATTACCCAACCTGAGGGTCTACCGTCACTTGCTAATATTTCTCCACCTAAAGTAGATTTAACACAGCTTGCTGATTTACGCCCTACTATAGATTTGATGCGTAGCAGCGGCGTATTGTAATGAGAATACCTGCCTCTTATCCAATGGCGCTGCTTGCAGCGCTTGTTGCGCTTACCCCTGTTTATGTATTAATAGTGCTTGCAAGCGATGCAAGCTCAGTGTTTGACACCCACAATCTAAAAATTTTAGGAAACACCCTATCGTTAATGGGTTTAACGGTACTCGGATCTATTTTAATTGGTGTGCCACTGGCGTTTATTAGCGCATATGTACATTTACCATTTAAAAAACTCTGGCTGGTTGTATTTGCAGCGCCGCTGGCAATTCCCAGTTATATTGGCGCCTTTACCCTCTATGCTGCTTTTGGCCCCGGTGGCGAAATAAATACCTTAACAGGAATAGAAACACCATCAATGTATGGCCTAACAGGTGCCGCCATTGTGATGACGCTTTATACCTTCCCGTTTGTAATGATGACAACTCGCTCATCGCTTTTAAGCCTTGATGCAAGCATGGTTAACGCTGCACGAACGCTAGGTATGTCGATGACGCAAAGCGTATTTAAAGTTATATTACCGCGCGTAGTTAACGGTATTGCAGCAGGCTCATTGTTAGTCGCCCTTTATACGTTATCAGACTTTGGCACGCCCGCAATGATGCGCTTAGATACGTTTACCCGCGTAATTTACGTTGAATACAATGCCTTTGCGTTAGGGCGCGCAGCCATGCTTTCGCTTCAACTGATGGTTATTGTTGGCTTTTTACTTTTAGTAGAATCACAAATAAAAACAGCCCCTGAGCGCCAAGGTCGTCCGTTAATTTTATTCCCAAGCAAATTACAGTTAAGTGCAATGTTTGTTACGTTTGCACCTGTTTTGCTACTCGCTATTGGCTTGCCTTTGGCTATATTTTCGCTTTGGTTAGCTCGTGATGGTTTTAGCTCATTTGATTTTAATATTGCGTGGAACTCTACGTATGCATCGGGTATTGCGGCAATTGTAGCCGTTATCGTTGCGATCCCCGTTGCACATGCCGCACTGAGTGGAAAAGCGGGTCGTATAATGGAACGTGTTACTTACTTTGGTTTTGGTATTCCGGGTATAGTAATGGGCACAGCGCTTGTTTACGGTGGTTTGCAGTTACCGTTTTTATACCAAACACTGGGATTGCTTATTATTGCTTATATGCTGCGATTTTTACCACTTGCTGTAGGCTCTGTTAGAACAAGCACCGAACACTTAGATCCAAGCTTAGTAAAGTCTGCGCGCGTATTAGGGGCAAGCCCACGTGAAGTATTTACTCGTATAACACTGCCTTTAACTATGCGCGGTATTATCGCCGGTGCAGCACTGGTGTTTTTAGAGTCAATGCGCGAACTCGAAGCCACGCTATTACTTGGCCCAACAGGGTTTGAAACCCTTTCTACATATTTATGGCGTGTATACGAAGCGGGCTATTTTGGTCGCGCCGCTATTCCAGGATTATTGTTAGTAGTGATATCTGCCTGCGGGTTAGCTATTATGATGTCTGGCGAAAAACGCAACCAGTTTGAACATTAAGGATTTAAGAAACAATGCTATCTGTAAGTCAGTTGTCTATAGATTATGGCAGTAACCGCGTAGTAAGCGATTTAAACTTATCGCTAGGTGAAAACGAAATCCTTATGCTTGTAGGGCCAACAGGTTGTGGTAAAAGTACAATTTTACAAGCCCTTGCTGGCCTTATACCTATTAGCGAAGGCGAAATAAACACGGGTAAATGGCGCGCTACACCCAAATTAACAATACCTCCTGAAAAACGCAGTGTAGGTATGGTGTTTCAAGATTTTGCGTTATTTCCGCACTTAACCGTACAGCAAAACATTTGCTTTAGATTAAAAGATACAGCCCCTGCTGAGTATTGGATAAACCTACTTGGACTGAGCGATTTTAGAGATAAAAAACCAGCAACACTTTCTGGCGGACAAAAGCAACGTGTAGCACTTGCGCGCACCCTAGCCCACCAACCTGACTTTGTTTTGCTTGATGAACCGCTTTCTAACTTAGATGCAGCCCTTAAAGACATGCTTCGTTGGGATATTAGAAACGCACTTAAAGCCGCTGGCGTGCCTGCGATTTGGGTAACACACGACCAAGAAGAAGCACTCTCAGTTGGCGATCGTGTTGGTGTACTTAAAGGCGGCAAAATTCAGCAAATCGATACACCCGAGCGCTGCTTTAGTACCCCAAACAATCGCTTTGTGGCACGTTTTTTAGGTGAAGCTAGCTTTATTAGCGGCCAATTTAGCCAAGGACAAGCCACTACCTCAATTGGTAATGCGCCAGCTCATGGCGTTGACTGTGAAAGTGGCGACGTTGATGTACTACTTCGACCAGACGATGTGTTACTTGTACAAAGCAGTGTTGGCAATAACGGCGAAGTAATTTGGGTACGTTTTGAAGGNGGTGGCAGCCGCTTGTGCGCTGTAAAACTTGCGTGCTCTACTGTTGTAACTAGTCGAGTAAGCCATGAAGTTGTGGTAAACCCTGGCGACGAAGTGCATGTATCACTAAGTACCTCGCACCCACTAGCGGTTTATAAACAAGAAGCTTAACTACTTTTTTACTTACATAAACCAAAAAGCCCATATATATGGGCTTTTTAATAGGTATTGCTATGTATGTTACTAACTAAATTCGAAGCACTACCACTCAAACATGTAGGCCATTTTGCTTATTGTTTTAAGCGGGACATTATGCGAGTTACGTTTAGCATATAAGTGCTGCATTGATTTGTCTTTCACTTCACCCACTATCACTTCTTTTACTTGATAACCTAAAGCAACAGCAGCTTGAGTGTAAGCTATAAATTCCCACTTTTTAATATTGGTGTTATCTACAATTACCAATGGCATACCTTGAGCAAGTGCATTTATAAAGCGCGCTAAATTTAAATTATGAAATTGCGACAATTTAAATTTATCGAAATGATATTCGCCCTGCTCATTAATAAAGTAATCATCAGTTGAGCAGATTAGGTATTGGCTTTCGTCAACTCCACCTAATTCGTCAGCAAGGCTTTGCGCGTAGTAAGACTTACCGCTTCCTGGTAGTCCTCGTAAAATAAAAACTTGTTTCATAGCATCGATTTTTTAAGTGTGAATAAATAGTAATTTGATTTGTTTGTTAATAATGCCACAAAATCATTAAATTTAAGAGCAACAAATCATAATAGTAGCAATTAAACTCTAAAAACTGTTTAAAAATAAACCGCATGCATAAAAACTTTTAAAGAGTTGCCCACAATAGTTTTTTTATTCAACTTTACTAGGTAAGATACAGGGTTCAAGTGCAGCGCCGTTTATGTGCAATTTATGCCCGAGTGCTGCGCACAGTTAAAATAAAATAGTTAGGCAACTTATATCATTGGAGTGAAGATGAGCCATTTAGCGATTTCAGAGCTATTAAAAGGCAATGTTGCGGTAGACAGCCAAGTAACAATTAAGGGCTGGATCCGTACTCGCCGCGATTCAAAAGCAGGAATTTCATTTTTAGCCGTTCATGACGGTTCGTGTTTTGATCCTATTCAAGCGGTAGTTCCTAATTCACTGAATAATTATGATGAAGTTACTAGCTTAACAGCCGGTTGTTCTGTGTCGGTTACTGGTGTTTTAGTACAATCTGCTGGTCAAGGTCAATCTTACGAAATTCAAGCTAATACAGTGACTGTATTAGGTTGGGTAGAAAACCCAGATTCATACCCAATGTCGGCAAAGCGCCACAGCATTGAGTACTTACGTGAGCACGCTCACCTTCGCCCTCGTACAAATATGATTGGCGCGGTAACTCGTGTACGTAACTGTTTAGCACAAGCTATTCACCGTTTTTACCACGAGCAAGGCTTTTACTGGATCAGCACGCCAATTATTACAGCAAGTGACTGTGAAGGCGCTGGCGAAATGTTTCGTGTATCTACGCTTGATATGCAAAACTTACCGCTTACAGACAAAGGCGAAGTTGATTACAGCGAAGATTTCTTCGGTAAAGAAGCATTCCTTACTGTATCTGGCCAGTTAAATGGCGAAACTTACGCTTCTGCAATGTCAAAAATTTACACGTTTGGCCCAACATTCCGTGCAGAGAATTCAAATACATCACGCCACCTTGCAGAATTTTGGATGGTAGAGCCTGAAGTTGCGTTTGCTGATTTAGAAGACATCGCAAAACTTGCTGAAAATATGCTTAAGTATGTGTTTAAAGCCGTACTTGAAGAGCGCCGTGATGACATGGAATTTTTTGCACAACGTGTAGAAAAAACCGCAATTACGCGTTTGGAAGAATTTGTAGAAAAAGACTTCGCGCAGGTAAATTACACTGAAGCAGTAGAAATCCTTAAAAACTGTGGTAAAAAGTTTGAGTACGCTGTTGAATGGGGTGTAGATTTACAGTCTGAGCACGAGCGTTACTTAGCTGAAGAGCACTTTAAAGCACCGGTAGTTATTAAAAACTACCCACGTGACATTAAAGCATTCTACATGCGCCAAAACGAAGACGGTAAGACCGTTGCCGCAATGGACATTGTAGCACCCGGTATTGGTGAGATCATTGGTGGTTCACAACGTGAAGAACGCCTTGATGTACTTGATGCACGCTTAGAAGAAATGGGCTTAAACAAAGAAGATTACAGCTGGTACCGCGATTTACGTAAATACGGTAGCGTGCCGCACTCAGGCTTTGGTTTAGGCTTTGAACGCTTAGTTGCTTATGTAACAGGTATGGGCAACGTACGTGACGTTATTGCCTTCCCTCGTACTAAAGGCAGCGCAACTTACTAATACTAAGTTAGCCGTTTATAAATACTAAAAACCAGCNCAATTGGCTGGTTTTTTTGTGTCTTTAATTTACCGAATAAAAAAGCCGCAGCACTCAAAGAGCACCACGGCTTTCAACCAGAATAAATTTTGCTTAATTAAGCGCTATAAAGCACTCTCTAACTGTGGCAGTACTTCAAATAAGTCAGCCACTAACCCGTAATCTGCAACTTGGAAAATAGGTGCGTCAGGGTCTTTATTAATCGCGACGATTACTTTTGAGTCTTTCATACCGGCTAAGTGCTGAATAGCACCGCTAATACCTACTGCAATGTATAAATTAGGTGCTACAATTTTACCTGTTTGCCCAACTTGCATGTCGTTAGGTACAAAGCCTGCATCAACCGCTGCGCGCGACGCACCAATCGCAGCACCGAGTTTATCGGCAATACCATTAAGTAGTGCAAAGTTTTCACCGTTTTGCATACCGCGACCACCCGATATAACCACAGT
>NZ_AUTP01000305.1:0-16551 GCF_000498075.1 Pseudoalteromonas sp. TAB23 | reverse complement strand
TATTCGCCTTCGGCTAAATCAGTTGGTGCATCGATGCTCCATACACCACCCGTTACCGTCGTATCAACAGTCGTAATATTCCCTGCACTGTCTTCAAACGTTAAACTAATGGTGGTGCCATCTGCCGCATCGCTTGTACCATTAATGGTTGGGGTGGTGTCGTTGGTATCAACCAATGCATTAATACTAATGCTTGGGGCCGTGGTGTTGAGTGTTGCGGTTTCACTTAATGTAGTGGTATTACCGGCGTTATCACTAACGCTAGCTTCAATGGTGAGCTCACCATCGCTCAGTGCATTCGGTACATCCGCTGACCAGCTGCCATCAGCTTGTACTGTCGCGGTGAACGTTTCTGTTGTGGTGCCATCACTCACGCTGATGCTAATAACAGTCCCCGCTGGCGCATTGGTACTTCCGCTGATAGTCGGGGTGCTATCGTTCGTTGCGCCCACGGTATCAAGCACAAGCGTTGGCGCGAGGCTATCAATGGTGCCCGATTGCACGGCACTATCGGTGTTACCTGCGGCATCGGTAATGCTGGCTTGCACACTGTAGCTGCCCTCTGGTAATTCAGGGCTGATTGCTTGCCAGTTGCCGTTCGCATCGACTGTGGCTGTAATTGGTGTTTCATCGCCGTTACTGTCTGTGATAACAATATTCACAACGGTGCCTTCAGGCTCTGTTGAGGTACCACTAACCACTGGGGTGCTGTCGTTGCCTAAACCCAGTGCATCAACGGTGATAACCGGTGTAATGGTATCTACATTACCACTACTGTTGGCCGTGGTGTCGTTGCCTGCAGCATCAGTGATGCTGGCAACAACGCTAAAGTCACCTTGTGCAAGGGCACCTGGAATTTCAATATTCCAGTGGCCATCACTTTCAACGGTGGTGGTGAAGGTTTGCTCAGCGCCTTGGCTGTCGGTGATGGTCAGTGTTACGGTGCCGCCAATTTCATTACTAGTGCCCTGCAGCTCAGGTGTTAAATCGCTGACATCGCCTACGTTTTGAATGGTGAGTATTGGCGCTTGTGTGTCTAACGTAATTGTATCTGTAACTGTTGTCGTATTTCCTGCTTCATCAGACACACTCACTTCTATGGTGTTATCACCTTCATTTAAATCTGCTTGTGGAGTTACTTCCCAGTTACCATTTGTATCAACAGTAGTGGTGAGTGTTTGTTCACCCCCATTTTCATCGGTAATAACAACCGTGATGCTGGTACCAACGTCTGCATCACTAGTGCCTGAAATGGTAGGTGTTGAGTCGTTAGTTACAGTATCAAAGTCAACTGTTAAGCTAGGCCCTGATGTATCTATGTTGCCTGTAGCCGTATCTGAAGCACTATTTCCAGCAGCATCAGATACTTCAGCTTCTACAGAATAATCGCCCGAGGCCAACTCTTGAGAAAGTTCAACACCCCAATTACCATCGGCATCTGTTGTTGTGCTAAATGTGCGAACAACCCCTTGAGAATCAGTAACCGTTAAATTTATAACCGTGCCTGCAACTACGTCAGTTGTGTTACCAGAAATAACCGGTGTTGTATCATTACTTGTTTCTAGTTCATTTACTTGTATGGTTGGAGGCGTAATATCAATTACAGCATCAAGCTCTGCATTTGCGCTTCCACCACCTATGTCTGTTACTGTCGCACTAATTAAAATGGTGCCCTCAGCTAAATTTGCAGGCGGAGTAACACTCCAAAGACCGTTTTCATCAACAACTGTGGTTAAAGTAATTATTGCACCCGCTGAGTCAGTGATCTGAACTTCAACTTGAGAGCCAGCTTGTGCATTAAAAGTATCACCATTTATTTGAGGTGTTTGATCGTTAGTTTCGCCAATAATATCAATGGTAATGGTCAATGCGCTTGTATCAATTGTGCCTGAAGCACTTGCTGTGCCTTCATTACCAGCGCTATCACTAATACTTGCATCTACAGAGTAGCTTCCTTCAGCTAAAGCCGCGGACACTTCTACAGTCCAACTTCCATCTGCAATTACTTCTGCTGTAATTATTTGTACTATACCGTTAGCATCGGTCACTGTTAAAGTTACGGTTGAACCAGCTGGCTCACCGCTAGCTGTGCCTGAAATAGTTGGTGTTGTATCACTCGTATCGCCTAGCGCATTAATAGTAACTATTGGCGCTGTGGTATCAACTTCTCCCGTTGTTGTGGCTGNCCTGCGGTATCAGTAACCGATACTTCAACAGTAAATTCGCCTTCACTTAATTCGTTCGGCACATCTACACTGAAGGTGCCATCGGCTTGTACTTCAGTGGTAATTATTTGTGGATTACCAGCTTCATCAGTTACGGTAATAGTAACAACGGTGCCCTCTGGCTCACCCGTTGCGGTGCCTGAAATAGTTGGGGTGGTATTGTTAGTATCACCTACGGGGTCAATAATAACTGTTGGCGCGGCAGTATCAACTTCTCCCGTTGTTGTTGCTGTGGTTTCATTACCTGCGGTATCGGTAACCGATACTTCAACCGTAAACTCACCTTCACTTAATTCATTTGGTACATCAACACTAAATGTGCCATCGGCTTGCACTTCAGTGGTAATGATTTGTGGGTTACCTGCTTCATCAGTAACTGTAATAGTAACAACCGTGCCTTCTGGCTCCCCCGTTGCGGTGCCTGAAATAGTTGGTGTTGTATCGTTGCTATCCGCCAGTGCATCAATCGTAATATTTGGTGCGGTATTATCGATAGTTCCCTGTGCAGAAGCTTCACTTTGGTTACCTGCTTCATCACTAACGATGGCATTAACACTAAAGCCACCTTCAACTAACTCATTAGTATCGGCTGTCCAGCTACCATCAGCTAGCGTTTGTGTTGTAATTGTTTGTGTATTACCACCAGCATCTGTAACGATTAACGTAACAGTTGTTCCGGCTGGTACATTTTGCACAGAACCTGATATTGTTGGAGTAGTATCGGCACTATCTGGGATTGTATTAATTGCTATAATTGGAGCTGATAAATCAATTGTTCCACTAACAGTATCGCTTGCTTCATTACCCGCAGCGTCTGTTACTGTTGCTGTAATTGTAAAATCGCCTTCAGCAACAGCTTGAGTTGCACCTACTTGCCAAGTTCCATCTTCTGACACAACCGCCGTCAATGTTTGAGACTCACCATTTGCATCAGTAACTAAAACACTAACAAGGCTACCCGGTGCTACATCACTCGTTGTTCCGCTAAATGTAGGCGTTGTATCGTTTGAATCAGCAAAGTCATTTATTGCAACTAAAGGAGGGGTGGTATCAACTGAGCCTAATTGTGAATCTTGAGCTGCGTTACCCGCATTATCCGATACATTAGCTGTTACTGTAAAATCCCCCTCACTTAAAGCAGTTGGAATCTCAATACTCCAAGTACCATCAGCACTTATAGTAGTCACTAACTGTTGCTCAGCCCCTAAACTATCGGTAATAATTAAAGTTACTTCACTGCCCGATGCTAATCCTTGGGTAGAACCTGTAAGAGTAGGTGTTGTATCGTTTGTATCTGCAATATTGTTAATAGTCACACTTGGTGCAGTTAAATCAACCGTACCTGTAACAGTTGCAGTACTGCTATTACCAGCAGTATCACTAACACTCGCTGTTACTGTGAAATCTCCTTCACTGAGATCTGCAATAATATCCGCTGTATATGTACCATCGGCATTTGTAATTGTTGTGAGTGTTTGTTCATTGCCTTCGCTGTCAGTTATTACTAAGGTAACTTCTGTTCCTGCTGGTACATCAATTACGTTGCCACTTACTGATGGGGTTACATCATTCGTATCCTCAATAGGATTAATCGTGATTGCAGGATCTGTTAAATCAATTTCTCCAGTTTCACTTGCAGAAGCTGTATTACCCGCAGCATCAGTTACAGTTGCAACCACACTAAACTGGCCTTCAGCTAATTCATTACTTGCCTCAACTGACCAGCTTCCGTCAGCACCAGTAACTACTTGCACGGTTTCTGCTACGCCATCGCTTCCTGTAAATGTAACGGTTACTAATGCACCAGGCTCTACGTCTTGGGTAGAGCCGCTAACTGTTGGTGTTGTATCGTTAGTATCAATAATAAAATTAATGCTTACAGTTAAATCAACATTACCTACTGCACTTGCTTGCGCTTCATTACCCGAGTCATCTATAACCGCTGCAACTACAGTAAAGTCGCCCTCAGGCAGAGGGGTTGTTACTTGTGCAGACCACGAACCATCTTCTTGCGTCACTGCTAGTAATGTAAATGTGCTGCCATCGCTTGCAGTAATAGTTAAAGTGATGGTTGTACCTGCAGGCACATTACCGGTGTTACCACTGAAAAATGGAGTGGTATCGTTAGTATTAGCAATTGCATCGATTTGAATTGAGATAGGAGCAAACGTTATTTCGCCGTTTGTTTGCGCAGATGCCTCATTACCCGCAGCATCTGATACTGACGCAGTTGCGGTAAATTCACCACCTGGCAAGATTTCATTAGCATCAACACTCCATGTGCCATCTTCATTTAATAAAGTAGTTAAAGTTTGTACGTTACCGTTAATATCGGTTACTAATACTGTAATAACAGAGCCCGCAGGAGCATCTTCCACCCTACCTACAAATGTTGGTGTAGTATCGTTAGTATCAGCAATTGCAGTAACGGTAATGTCAGGGTTTGTTAAATCAACAACACCTTGGTTATTTGCTTGGGCTTGATTACCTGCAGCATCACTTACACTTGCATCAACCTCAAACTGCCCTTCAGCCAATGGCGTAGTTACGTCGATAGACCAATCACCATCAACGTTAGTTTGGGTTAATAATGTTTGAGTTTGACCATCAAAATCGGTAATAACCACACTAATAATAGAGCCTGCAGGTACATCTTGCGCGTTACCTGTAATCGTTGGCGTGGTGTCTTGAGTGTCGTTAATATTATTAATTTGTACCGAAGGCGCCGTTAAATCAATTACTCCTGAATCACTTGCTAATGCTAAGTTTCCTACACTGTCGCTTACTTGTGCATCAACAGTAAAATCACCTTCAGGTAAAGGAGTCCCTACTTCTACACTCCAGCTTCCATCGGCTTGGGTAACTGCAGTTAATGTTTGTATTTGTCCTGCACTATCTGTAACAGTAATTGTTACTTGAGTGCCCTCAGGAACACCATTTGTTGTTCCAACAAGTGGTGGTGTTGCGTTATTTGTTTCATCAGTTACATTTACGGTGATTACCGGAGCAGTTAAATCTACATTAGCTAAAGCTTGGTCTACAGCTTGATTTCCAGCTGCATCAATCGCAACAGCGCTTACGTTAAACTCCCCTTCAGATAAAGGTGAGGTGGTAGTAATTACCCAATTTCCTTGAGCATCAACCTGAGTAACTATTGTTTGTACCGTACCTGCACTATCCATTAACGTGACTGATACATTATCGCCAGTATTCAAACCAGATACTGTCCCTGTCACTGTCACTGTTTGCGAAGCAGAATCGGCAACAGGATCAATAGCAATAAGTGGAGGTGTTGTATCAACCTCAATTGAAATAGTGTCGTTTATAGTATTACCAACAGGATCTGTCGCTTCAACTACAACCGTTACAGGGCCATCAGCAATTGGTGTTGGTAGGGTTATTTCAAAGGTACCATCAGGGCCAATTACAACACTAACTACTTGAGAGTTTCCATCAACATCAGTTACCGTTACATTAACTGTTTCGCCAATTAAGTTTTCGCTCGTACCGGTGATTGTTGGTTGTGATGAGTTAGTAATACCTATCTCATTAAGTGAAATAGAAGCAGTAGTTGAATCAGGCACAATACCGTCAGAGGTATCTCTTAAATTAAAAGCTTCAGTAGCGCCTTGATCAAAAGATGAATCAAAAGTAACACTACTAGGGTCAACACTTTCAGAAATTCGGGTTAGCTGTACAAACGAACTGCCTCCATCTGCACCCGCAGCGTTACCNCGGCTGTTGCCTCTAAATTATCTAAAATGTCCCCATCACCTTCTAACGCATCTAAAAAATCTGTTACATCAGAATTAGCCGCTGTTGATGGGTCTTGCTCTGCCCCTAAATCTAAGCTTGCGATTGCTTCATCTAAACTTTCATCAAAAACAGTTGTTTCGCTAGAATCTCTGGCTTCTTTCGCTAATAAGTCTGGTGTTATTTTTACCTTTTGATTTGCGGGTATAGATAAGGTTTCACCTTGCACATCAATTTGTAGAGACGATTTAATAGCAGTAACAACTAAATCACCCACGGTGATAGTGTCACCAACATTTAATGCTCTTATTGACCCATCATCCAGCACAACACCTGCCGAACCTTGAATATCAATAACTACCAGTTGATTTGCTTCCATTTCGGTACCCTCAAACTTTTTAAAATAACAATCTAATAAGTTAAAGGTAGGACAAAAAAGCCACATAGATACTGTACTCAAGTACAGGTTTAGAAGAAAAATTCAAAAATAAAAAATCAACAAAAAAGTGGTAGAAATTTTTTTTTATGCTAACCAAAACGATTACTTGCAAAAATAGTATTCCTTTACTAAATACTTAAGAGAGTATTTTCGGTCTTAACAGGATCTAAGAGGAAGAAATGATTACAAAAAACACTTTTAAGAAACATCAAGGGACTATGTTAATCGGATTAGCGATTACAGCCGTAACTTTATCAAACTACGTGCATGCAAACGAACAATCAGCAATGCCACTTACATACGTCTCAAGTAAAGCGATTGAAAACAATCCTGAAGTACAAGAAGCATGGCATGCTTTTAAATCTTCTATTTATGGAGTGGATGCTGCCCGTTCAGGTTATTTACCAAGTGTTGATGTATCAGCAAGTGCAGGATATGAAAGAAGAAATTACGGTATTGAAGAAGAATATAACCGTAATACAGCCGAATTAAGCGTTACTCAAATGCTTTATGACGGTTTTAGAACATCTAATACAGTTGACCGTTTTAAACGTATTCAACTTATTAGGTACTTTGAGCTTATTTCTCAAACAGAACAAACAGCACTTGAAGCCTCGATTGCACTACTTGACGTACAAAAATTCAAGGAGTTAGTACAACTTGCAGAAGCTAATTTACAAGAGCACGAGTCTGTATACCAACAAATAGAGCAAAGCGTAGGCGCCGGTGTAGCGCGCGCTGCCGATCTAGAACAAATTAGTGGGCGCTTATCTTTAGCACAATCTAACGTATTAACGGAGTATTCAAATTTACATGATGTAAGCGCTCGCTACTTAAGGGTTGTAGGAGAGCTTCCTCTGGACGATATAAAGCAAGCAGACCTTGATGAAAAAAATATACCAATTTCAGTTAATCAAGCGCTAGACGTCGCTTACAAAAATAGCCCTTCGTTTTACGCCTCTTTGTATAATATTGAAGCACAAAAAGCAGCGTTTCACCCTAACGTAGATTTATCTGTCCGCTACGGTAGCCAAGATAGAGATGAACTTGGTCAAAATGAAACCAGAACAGAAGCGCGAGTCGGCATATATATTAGTTATAACTTGTATAACGGTGGTCTTGATAATGCTAATTTAGAACAAGCCTATCAGGATATAAACATTGCAAAATATCAACGCGATCAGTCTTGTATTGATATTCGTCAGAGTCTGCAAATTGCTTATTACAACGTCACTATATTAGAGCAAAAGTTACCAGCGCTTAATCAACACCGCGAATCATCAACTAAAGTTAAAATTGCATATAAAGATCAATTTGATATAGGCCAACGAACTTTACTAGACGTACTTGATGCCGAAAACGAATCGTTCCAATCAACACGTTCATACATAGTTGCGCTTTACGACCGCCAATCGGCTATTTTAACTATGCTAAAAGAAATGGGGAAATTATTGCCAGCACTTGACGTAATGTCAGGTAAATACCCTACATTAAAAGAGCTAACTGACGATCCTATTGTGCATAACGCACAAAATATTTGTCCGAGTTACGATGTAGCAACCACCTTTAGCCGCAAGGCATTTCTACAAAAAAAAGCGAAGCAAGATAATGCCTACATGAGTGTAACCGCTATGCCAAGGTACTTAGATATACCGTTGGAAACCGACACTACACCAAGTAACTTTTTAGATGATGATGGTGACGGCGTACCAAACGAGCAAGACACTTGTCCGAGTACACCGCTGTCAACTAATGTTGATTTATCTGGCTGTACAATTTATAGCGCATCAACCTCGAATATAGAGATTGGTATCCCTTTTTCTGCTGACTCAAGCGATGTAAGGTCTCAATATATTCAAGAAATTAGTCGGCTTGCAGATTTTTTAAAAGAAAACCCAAATAAGCAGGTTGAAATACGAGGTCATGCATCTCTAGATGGAGATCGAACATATAACCGCAAACTATCTGAAAAACGTGCGTTTGCCGTTGCTGAAATTCTAATTAAACAATTCGATATAAAACCAAAACGTGTTAAATCGTTCGGGTATGGCATCGATCAACCACGAGTAAACGAAATATCAGTAAGAGCAAATGCTGCGAATCGACGTATCGAAGCTGTAATTACTGATAGCTAAGTCAATTAACGTTATGTAAATAACCTAAACTCGGCTTGAAATATTTAAGCTAAATTTATTTCTCGAGTTTAGGTTTAGTAGTAACAACCGCATGCAGTTCTACATAACATTGGATGGTTTATGGAATTAAACAATGTACTTGATCATGGTGGCATACTCGTTGACTGCCTAGCAGTTTTATGTCGCCATCATGATAAAGAGTTTTCAAGAGAAGCACTATTAAATGGACTTCCTCTAACTGATGGAAATCTTACTCCATCAGGTTTTTCGCGCGCAGCTAAGCGCATTGGCTTTAAATCGAAAGTAGTTAATAAGCCACTACAAAAAATTAATACAGCACTACTGCCTGCCATCTTAATTTTAAAAGACAATCAAGCCTGTGTTATTAATTCTATTGATTACGATAAGCAGGTGGTGAGTGTAATTTACCCAGAGCTTACCGAATCAGTTATCGAACAAAGCATTGATGAATTAGCAGGCAACAGTGTTGGTTTAATTATTTATGCACAACCAGAATTTGCATTTGATGAGCGAACACCTGTACTTGAAAAACTATCAAAAGACGGATGGTTTTGGGGAGTAATTAAAGAATGCCGCTCACTTTATAAAGACGTAATCATTTCAGCTATTGCTTTGGGCTTTTTGTCGGTTGCTATGCCTTTATTTGTAATGAATGTATATGACCGCGTAGTGCCCAACCATGCAACAGAAACCCTTTGGGTACTTGCTATTGGTATTTTGATAGCACTCACTGCTGACTTTGTTTTACGCTTAGTAAGAGGCTATTTTGTAGAGCTTGCTGCAAGCAGAATAGATGTAAAAGTATCGGCTGTAATTATGGAGCGGGTATTAGGTATGAAACTAAAAAACCGTCCATCATCAGCTGGCTCCTTTGCTAGCAATATTCAATCATTTGAAGCTGTACGTAACTTTTTTAGCTCCATAACGCTTGTCGCATTAGTCGACTTACCATTCGTAGTTTTATATTTAATTGTTATCGCCATTATTGGCGTACCTCTAAGTTTACCCATTATCGCGGGCGCACTTATATTATTAGCTTACGCTATAGCCGCACACCGCAAACTTGAAGCCCTTTCAGAGCAAACAATGAAAGCAAGCTCAATGCGAAATGCAGTATTAGTAGAAAGTTTAACCAACATTGAAGATGTAAAAAGTTTTCACTCAGAGTGTAAAACACAATCTGTATGGGAAAAGTCGACCATTTACATTGCGCAAGTAAACGCACAAAGCCGACTCGTTTCTAGCTCTATATCAAATACAGCATCATGGATACAGCAATGCGTAGGCGTGATAATAATGATAATAGGCGTACACCTCGTTATTGAAGGTGAGCTAACTCAAGGCGGATTAATTGCAGCCTACCTATTATCATCTCGTGCTATGGGCCCTATTGGGCAGTCAGCCGCTGTTTTAGCGCAATATCATCATGCCGCAATAGCAATGCAATCACTAAATGAGATTATGGAAAAAGAGGTCGAGCGCCCACCTGGTAAGCATTGGTTAAGCCACCCTATTTTAAAGGGCGATATAGAATTTAAAGATGTATGCTTTAAATACTCTGACGAATCTCATAATGCACTCAACGGCGTTAGTTTTAAAATTAAAGCCGGTGAAAAAGTCGCAATTTTAGGACGTAATGGCTCTGGTAAAAGTACATTAGAAAAGCTTATCTTAGGGCTATATGAACCCTGTTCAGGAGCAATTTTGATGGACAATAACGATATACATCAAATTGACCCTGCAGAGCTTCGCCATAATATTGGTTATGTACCGCAAACCGTTGCCCTGTTTTATGGGACCTTAAAAGACAACCTTACGATAAGCGCTTGGCATGCCAAAGACGAGCAAATTATTGAAGCCTGTGAGCGAAGCCAATTATTTGATTTAATTAATTCGCACCCAGACGGATTTGATTTACAAGTAGGCGAGCAAGGCCGTCAATTATCAGGAGGGCAACGCCAAGCTGTAGGTATGGCAAGAGCCATAATTAACGACCCACCAATACTATTACTAGATGAGCCAACCTCATCGCTAGATCACAATAGTGAAAGTAAAATTATTAACAATTTAAAAAATTATTCTAAAGATAAAACCCTAATTGTAGTGACTCACCGCTCATCATTACTCGAGCTTGTTGACCGTATTATAGTTTTAGATAACGGAAAAGTAGTTGCTGATGGACCAAAACAAAAAGTAATTGCGGCGTTAAATAATAAAACCGTGGAGCAAGCCTCATGAGTGATAACAAAAAACCACTTGAACAACGCTCTTTTGAATCTGTTAGCAAAGCAATAGAAGCAAGAAAACAAGGTAAGCCATCCGTATTTAATAAACTATTTAAAGGATGGATCTCACCGCCAAATACTCAAGACTGGGTAGTAGATGCACAGTGGGAAAAAATGCAGCAAGAGCCAGCAAGCGCTAGGTTACTGCTTTATTTAATTTGTTTAACGTTTATATGCCTTATTGTGTGGTCTGGCTTTGCTAATTTAGATGAAGTTGCTCGTGGCGAGGGTCGTGTTATTCCCTCTAATAAATTACAGCTTATTCAATCTTATGATGGTGGTATGGTCGAAAAAATAAATGTCCGAGAAGGCCAAATAGTAAACGAGGGTGATGTACTCATTAAAATAGACCCTACCCGCTTTATTTCTAGCTTTAGAGAAAATCAATCCAAGGTTGAATCGTTAAGTGCAAAAGTTGCGAGGCTCAGAGCGCTCACTCAAAAAAAGGAGCTCGTATTTAACGAAGATGTTATAAAAAATGCACCTCAGGTGGTTCAACACGAACGCTCTCTTTATTTGAGTAACAGCCAAGAGTTGGAGCAACAGGTAAGTATTCACAAACGCCAACTAGAACAGCGACACCAAGATTATATTGAAGCAAAAGCGGCACTTCAGCAGCATACCAGTGCGCTACGCTTAACAAACAGGGAGCTTAAAGTGACTCGTCCATTGTTACGCACCGGTGCCATTTCGGATATAGATATTATTCGTTTAGAGCGTCAAATAGTTGATTTAAACGGCGAGATAAACAGAACCAAGGCAGTTATAAATAGGAGTCTTTCGGCCATTAACGAAGCTAAAAATAAGGTAACCGAAGTTGAGCTCGTTATGATTAACCGCTGGAACAATGAACTCTCCGAAGCGCTACTGCGACTAGATTCAATTAAAGAAACTGAATCTGGCTTAGCCGATAAAGTAACTCAAACTGAAATACGCTCTCCTGTTAAAGGCACTGTACAACGATTATTAGTTAATACAGTTGGCGGTATTTTACAGCCAGGTAGTGATGTTATGGAAATTGTCCCGCTTGACGATCAACTTGTAGTAGAGGCAAAAATCCCGCCTAAAGACATTGCATTTTTACGCCCTGGTCAATCTGCAATGATAAAATTTAGTGCCTACGACTTTGCCGTATATGGTGGCCTTGAAGCCGAAGTATTACATATTAGCGCCGATACAATTACAGATGACCGCGAGAATACCTTTTATTTGGTGCAGCTAAAAACCACCAAAAATAATTTTTCAAAAGAGCTGACTATTATTCCAGGAATGACCACTCAAGTGGATATTATTACCGGTAAAAAAACCGTACTTGAGTATATTTTAAAACCGGTTCTTAGAGCTACATCGCAAGCAATGACAGAGCGTTAAAACATTTTATAAATGGAGAAGTAATGCGCCAAAGTATTTTTATTACACAGCCTGAATTTGAATCGAAACACTGGCATACAGCGTTTCCTGGTTGTTTAATATGCACAAAAGAACCACACAGAGTCACGGCATCAAGTATTATTTGGGTTTTGGCCGGCACACCTAATTGGCTTGAGCTTGTTAAAAAGTATTCTCAGCAACGTTTACTGGTTATAGTTATGACCAACGAACTAGAAATAAATCAACTAAGAAGTGCGCTTGAAGCAGGAGCTAGGGGGTACGTAGAAGCACTTGCTACTAAAGTAATTATTGAACAAGTACTTGAGACAATTTGTACCGGCGGAATATGGTTACCAGGGCAATTACTATCTAACTTAGTAGGAGCTTTATCAAATACACCGTTTAAATATGCGAGCACATGCGAGCTTGATGTACTCACAAAGCGAGAACGTCAAGTAGTTGATATTGTTGTAACAGGTGCAACTAATAAGCAAGCTGCAGAATCTTTAAATATTACAGAACGCACAATTAAAGAGCATATGAGCTCTATATTTAATAAGCTAAAAGTTCGCGACCGAATTCAATTAATGTTAGTTGTAAAAGGGCATTAACCGCACAGTTAATGCCTATTACTTACTCTTTAATAACCCCATCAAAACCTAAGTTAATAAGCGTATCTATATCATCTTGGCTTGTTACACCTTGAGCCACCACTTTAATGCCAATAGAATGCGCTAACGTACATACTCCTCGCAGGAATGTTTGGTTATCTTGGCTGTAACTAATATTGTGTCCGTAAACGCTATCAACCTTAATCATTTCAAGACCAAATTCCTGAATTTTATTAATTTTAGTAAATTCAGGGCCCACACGTTTTAATGCTACCTTAGCGCCCATACATCGAGCCTGCTCACAAAAATCTTTAAATATCTCAATTTCGCTAACGGCAATACTTTCACGAATATCAAAACAAACTTTAGAGGCTAAATCAGGAAACGCCGAAAGGTACGTAAGAATCGAAGCAAGTGCAGCATCATCAAGTAACGTTTGAGCAGATAATTCAACCGAAATCAGTTCACTTGGTGGCTCAATACTATAATGAGCCACCAACGCCTTAATTAAACCCCAATCTAAACGCGCTAATAACTTTAATCGGTTAGCCCACTGGTAGTAGTAACTAGCACGGTATACTTGCCCACCAAGCTTTAGGCTCAACCCTAATTGATTTTGCATTACCTGCCCTGTAAAGCTAGTTACGGGGTAAGTATTTATTTCTAAATTATTATTGTTGAGTGCCTCTTCTATGGCATTTTTCCAGCTAGTTGCATTATCAAACAGCTCACTTTCCTGCTTGATTTGAGCTACTTTTGCTTGTACATCAGATCGTTTACCCGATGATTTTAAAAGTTCATCCGCACGCTTTAATACATCAAATCGCGTGTCGTCTTTTTGAATATAAGTACAGCTGTGAGGTATCGCTAGCTTAACGTTTTTATACTCTTCAACAAACGATTGATGCATCAATAAAATACGTTCACTGATTGTTTGAATATCATCAATATCACTAAATAAAACTGTAAAATCGCTGTGAGAAATACGTGCAATGTAATTTTCAGAAAAGTGTTCTTGGTTGCTCTCTAAGAAGCTAACCAACATCTGTGAAAATCGACGTAGAAAGTTAATCATTTCTACTCGTCCCACTTCCTCACTTACGCGATCAAGGTTTACAACCCTGAATAAAAACAAGGCACCATGGGCATGATCTTTCGATTTTTGTAAGTGAGCCTCAAGCGTTGCACCAAAGTATTCTCTATTTGCTAAACCAGTTAGCTCATCGTGTTGCGATTTAAATCTAAGCTCTTCTAAACGTTTATTATCTTCTTTAATAATACGGCTAAAACGGGCAGATAATTGATTCATTGATTGCACTAAACGTGCAAACTCAAAAGTGCGCGGAACGCTCGATTTAATAAAACGTTTTTCACCAAATGCATTAGCCTGATACACAACATCATCTAGTGGTTTTAATATCCTACTTAAAAAGTAAGCACTAACTATACAAGCAAAAAAAGCGACAATTAAAAAACTAAAAAATAGTTTAAGCGCACTTTCCCATAAGGCTTGCTCAGCATATTGACTATGGCTTTCTATAAACAAAGTACCAAACTGCTGCCAACCATCATTTACTTGCCCAACCCCTGACTGTACATTTAATCCATACATTGATCTAAACCACTGCGGAGCCGTCGCTTTAAGTTCATCGGTAAACGTGCGTTTAACAATCACCTCACCATTAGGGTTTTGTAGTTCTATTCGCTTATAGTGACCGGTATCAAATGTGGCCGATACTAATAACTCAAGCTCAACGGGGTCTTTGTCTAATTGGCTGATCATTAACGCGAGTGAACTGGCGTTATCTACATTTTTTAAGTACAGCTGGGTCGAAAAATAACTTTTAGCCGAATTAGTGCTAATTAAAACACTACTTATAAAGCCTACAAAAATAACAATTAATAATGCAATCCACAGCTCTTGCCTGAGTGTTATTTTTCGTTTTTTAAGATACTTAGATAAGGAAAATGATGCCATTACCACATAACTCCTTCTTTGGTTGTCTGCTCCAAAATTTTACGCCAGCGTGAAAGTCTTGCTGTTGGGCTGGCTACACTTTTGGTTGAATTATTAGCCCATAAACCTTGGCTGTTAAAGCTAAAAACAGGGCTTAAATCTACACGTTTTGCAGCAGGTAAAACCTTTGTTATTAAACTGTCTAAAATAAGTGGCTGAGCGTTTGGTGTAGCAAAATAACCTAACACCATATGTGCTTGCGTTTTGTTAGTGCCCGCAATTTTTGCTTTTACATAAATAAGGCGTAACTTGTCGTCACTCACCCCTAGGGCTCTCAAGCTTATATACTTTGCTATTGCGTAATCTTCACAATCACCTAGGCCTCTGCCTAACGTTTCTAAAGGGGTTGCCCAATAATCATTTTGTTTCCAAAGCAAAATATCAGTTTGATAGCGTAAATTACGCGCAAAAAAATCATTAACAATAAGAATTTGTTGTTGCTCTGGTTTGTTTTGAGTTTGTACCAACATACTTTGCCAGTTACGTGCAACAGCCGCTCGCGCAGGTCCATATTTTTGACCCATCAGCTCAATAAAGGTATTAAATTGAATAGTTAGTCGGCTTGCAAGCACACCACTAGAGAGTACAAAAAACAGTAATAGGTAGCGCAAATTGGCTTTGCACCATATAAATAATTTAGGATTTAAATAAGTTGGCTTAAACGCCATTTACAGAGCCACTGTTAATATAAGTGGCAATAAAATACATCTGTTGAGCACTACGCAATCTGCTTAAAAATTAATCCTAACAACAGCATAGCACTCAATATAAGAGGATGAGATATTTTGAATAACTTTTTTAATCATTAGGGCGTGTTGACCTTTGTGGATTGAGATTTGTTCAATCTAGGGGCGATTAAATCGCGGCGCGAGGTTTGTAACCTAGTGGGCTAAGTAAAAACCGAGCAACAAAGAGTTGATCGTCCCTAGAAAGAACCCAAAGGGCAGCGCATGTTTGGTATTTATACTACGTTATCGCCTATTCATCGAGAATAACCACACTACATAGGCTCCGCCTTGCCTAAAAACCAAACATACTGCTGCAAATTCACCCACCAAAGATCAACACGCCCTAGTAATAAGTTACTTTTTTAACTTCGCGTGGTTTTACTTCACCTATGTATAAATCGTGCACACGCTTCATATTAAGCTCAAGCTCGGTCACGTAAGTGTCATCTACTGCGTAAGTTTTAATTATTTGTGCACCTTTAATAAGCCCCTGCACTTTACTTTCTAAGTAATCGTCTTGAGCAATTGAACCTTCCACCGTTGTTCCGGCGGTAATTTTTTGCCCATATACTTGCTCAGTAAGCTCGCGGTAAGCCTCAAGCTTAGAAGCCTTAATTGCCATAAGTTGTTTTTGCGACGCGTTAGCGCCTTTTTGCAAGCTAATAGGTGCATACCCTATCGCTTTTAAAACGGGGTAATTATTTGGCTCTACATATTTATATTCAACATGCTTATCAAAAACGCTGCTACAACCACCTAAGGTTAAACACCCAAGTGTAATAAGTAATGAAATTGCTCGCATAGCATTTAGCCCTTGTATAGTAATTAGCAGTACATATGCACGTTTAATGCCATTTATAGCATTACTAGGGCGTGTTGATCTTTGTGGATTGAAATTTGTTCAATCTAGGGGCGATTAAATCGCGGCGCGAGGTTTGTAACCTAGTGGGCTAAGTAAAAACCGAG
>NZ_AUTP01000304.1:0-17197 GCF_000498075.1 Pseudoalteromonas sp. TAB23 | reverse complement strand
GTACGCTCATTAGAGTCGGCAGCTAAAGTTCACGGCGGCAAATTAGATACGTATTTTGGTGATACCGATATATTTATTTTTCCGGGTTACCAATTTAATGTTGTTGACGCCATGGTCACTAATTTTCACTTACCAGAATCAACGCTTATAATGCTAGTCAGCGCTTTTAGCGGACAAGACAATATTATGGGTGCATACAATACTGCAATAGAGCAGCAGTACCGATTTTTTAGTTACGGTGATGCGATGTTTTTAACACGTAAGTAACCATTTATTATTTAATACTCAGTAAAAAACACTAAAAACCCCAGCAACGAAGCTGGGGTTTTTGTTTAGCATAATAAGCAAACCTGAATTTATCGCAGCTAATAGTATTAATGAGGCAAAAAGGGTAGAATCGAGCGGTTAAATTATAGCTTGTTGGACTGTTTTTCTGACATTGAGGATGATATGAAATTTGAATTAGATTGTACTGACGGAAAAGCGCGCCGCGGCCGCTTAATTTTTGACCGTGGTGTAATAGAAACACCTGCATTTATGCCTGTTGGTACTTACGGTACTGTAAAAGGTATGACGCCAGATGAAGTAAAAGCCACTGGTGCGCAAATATGTTTAGGTAATACCTTTCATTTAATGCTTCGTCCAGGTACTGAAATCATTAAGCAACATGGTGATTTACACGACTTTATGAATTGGGATTTCCCAATTTTAACTGACTCAGGCGGTTTTCAAGTCTTTAGCTTAGGCGCAATGCGTAAAATCACTGAAGAAGGCGTGTTATTCCAATCTCCAGTAAATGGTGATGAAATTATGATGTCGCCTGAAAAGTCGATGGAAGTACAGCGCGACTTAGGCTCAGACATCGTTATGATTTTTGACGAGTGTACGCCATATCCAGCAACTGAAAAAGAAGCTAAAGATTCTATGGAGTTATCTCTTCGTTGGGCTAAGCGCTCAAAAGAAGGGCATGGCGACAATCCATCTGCTTTGTTTGGTATTATTCAAGGTGGTATGTACCCAGAATTACGTGCACAATCGCAAGCAGGCTTAGAAGAAATTGGCTTTGATGGCTATGCATTAGGTGGTCTATCAGTAGGCGAGCCTAAAAACGAAATGATGAATATTCTTGATCATTGTGCGTTTAAAATGCCAGAAGACAAACCACGCTACCTTATGGGTGTAGGCAAGCCAGAGGATTTAGTTGAGTCTGTTCGCCGTGGTATTGATATGTTTGACTGTGTTATGCCAACACGTAATGCGCGTAACGGCCATTTATTCATTACCACGGGTGTAGTTAAAATACGTAACGCAGTACATAAAACAGACACAGGGCCACTTGACCCTGAGTGTGATTGCCATACGTGTGGAAACTATTCACGAGCTTATTTGCATCACCTTGATAAATGTAACGAAATTTTAGGTGCGCGACTAAACACAATTCATAACTTACGTTACTATCAACGTGTTATGGAAGGTTTACGTAATGCAATTAGCGAAGGTAAATTAGAAGAATTTGTACAAGATTTTTATGCTCGCCGAGGCCAAGACGTGCCAGAGCTAGTAGATATAAAAAATTAAACTTTAAAATTAAAGAGGAAGTATCATGAGTTTATTTATTTCAAATGCACACGCAGCAGCTGGTCAACCTGCGGCAAGCGGTGGTTGGGAAATGCTAATAATGTTAGCTATTTTCGGTTTGGTTTTTTACTTTTTAATCTACCGCCCGCAAGCTAAGCGCGTTAAAGAGCACAAAAGCTTAATGAGTATGATGGCTAAAGGCGATGAAGTACTTACCCAAGGCGGTTTAGTGGGTAAAATTGTGAAGATTTCTGAAGAGAAAGATTTCATCGTTATCTCTTTAAACGAGCAGGCAGAAGTAACAGTACAAAAATCTGCAGTATCTGCAGTATTGCCAAAAGGCACAATGAAGTCGCTATAAAAATAATAAGGACGACCCCGTGTTAAACAAGTTTCCAGTTTGGAAGTATTTACTTGTTTTAGCTGTGGTAGCCATTGGCCTTTTATATGCCTCTCCAAACTTGTATGGTCGCGATCCGGCTATACAAGTTTCAGGTGCTAAAGGCGCTGATGTAGATCTCAGTGTTGTAGACAAAGTAAACGCAATCCTTGAAAAAAATAATGTAACCGCTAAATCGACAATACTTGAAGATGGGCAAATTTTAGTTCGTTTAAAAAATGTTGAAGAGCAGCTAAAAGCGCATGATGTGCTGCGCGACTCACTTAGCGACGACTACATTTCTGCTATAAATATGGCTCCAGCTCAACCAGCGTGGTTAAAAGCGGTTGGTGGAGAACCAATGAAGCTCGGTCTTGATTTAAGTGGTGGTGTACATTTCACTATGGAAATCGACATGGCTACGGCGGTTGATAACCAACTTGAGCAAATGGAACAAGATTTTCGTAGTGATTTACGCGAAGAAAAACTACGTTACCGTAGTGTTCGACGTGTAGCCGGCTCTGAGCGTATGCGTGTAGAAATGCGTACCGAGGAAGATAAAAATGCAGCTGAAAGCGTTTTAGAAACTCGCTACCCACTAAACGTTTACATTGATGACAGCAGTAACGATAAAGCATTTTTTGCGACGATGAGTGAGCAAAAACTCAAAGGAATTCGTGACTACGCTATCAAGCAAAATGAAACGATTATTCGTAACCGTATCAACCAAATTGGTGTTGCTGAACCAAACGTACAGCGTCAAGGTTCTGAGCGTATTATTGTTCAACTTCCAGGTATTCAAGACACTGCTCGCGCTAAAGAAATATTAGGCGCTACGGCAACACTTGAATTTCGTGAAGTAGACGAAAATGCCGATGCAAGTGCTGCTGCCCAAGGTCGAATTCCTGCAGGCACTGAAATGATTATGAGCCGCGACGGTTATCCTGTGGTTCTTAAAAAACGTATTATTTTAGAAGGCAGCCATATAACTGGCGCGCAATCTGGCGCTGATGAATACCAACGCCCACAAGTAAGTATTACGTTAGATAGCAAAGGTGGGGCAAAAATGAATGCCTTTACCAAGCGTGCTATTGGCAAGCGAATGGCAACGGTATTTATTGAGTACAAGCCATCAGGTAAAAAAGATTCAGACGGTAAAGCACTTCCACCGATTAAGGTTGAAGAAGTAATTAACGTAGCAACTATTCAAGCTCGTCTTGATCGCTCGTTCCGTATTACAGGTATCGATAACCCAGCTGAAGCACATAACTTAAGTTTGCTACTTCGTGCAGGTGCGCTTGTAGCACCAATTCAAATTGTTGAAGAGCGCACTGTAGGTCCAAGTTTAGGTCAAGAAAATATTGAAGCGGGTATGACTGCGGTTGCACTTGGTTTTGCGTTTGTACTTGTGTTTATGCTTGTGTACTACAAAGGCTTTGGTATGGTTGCAAACCTTGCGCTTGCGGCTAACTTAGTACTAATTGTAGGTGTTATGTCTTTAATTCCAGGCGCGACACTTACGCTACCTGGTATTGCAGGTATTGTATTAACGGTAGGTATGGCGGTTGATGCTAACGTACTTATTTTTGAACGTATTCGTGAAGAGCTGGCCGATGGCCGTAGCCCTCAACAAGCGATTCATTTTGGTTACGATAGCGCATTTAGCACCATATTTGATGCCAACATCACTACTCTGATCGCTGCCGTTATACTGTTTGCAGTGGGCACAGGTCCAATAGCAGGCTTTGCGGTTACACTTGCGATTGGTATTTTAACTTCAATGTTTACGGCCATTGTTGGTACCCGTGCGGTAATCAACTTATTTGTTGGTGGTAAACGTATTGATAAACTTTCGATTTAAGGAGCTGACATGCAAATTTTAAGTTTGGGTAGTAGAACCCTTCGTTTCATGTCTCTTCGTAAAGTGGCTATGGGTTTTTCGACGTTATTAATTTTAGCGTCGTTTGCATCAATTTTTGTTAAGGGCCTAAACTTTGGTTTAGATTTTACCGGCGGTACGGCGGTAGAAGTGGGTTTTTCACAACCGGCTGACCTTAAAAAAGTACGTGATGCACTAGCTGATAATGGTTTTGCTGATGCATCAGTGCAGCTATTTGGTTCAAGCCAAGAGATTTTAGTTCGCTTAGCACCACGCGGTAGCGATGTAAAAGCTGAAGTGATTGGTAACCAAGTAATCGACGCACTTAAAAAAGCAGATGACAGCGTAGTAATGCGCCGTATTGAGTTTGTAGGCCCAAGTGTAGGTGAAGACTTAAAAGAGCAGGGTGGCCTTGCCATGTTAACTGCACTTATTTGTATCTTAATCTACGTTGCGTTTCGTTTTGAATGGCGCTTTGCTGTGGGTGCGGTAGGTGCACTACTTCATGATGTTATTATTACTGTGGGTTTATTTTCGGTATTAGGTTTAGAGTTTGATTTAACTATATTAGCGGCAATTCTTGCGGTAATAGGTTATTCACTTAACGATACAATTGTTGTATCTGACCGTATACGTGAAAACTTCCGCAAAGTGCGCATTGACGATACTGTAGAAATTATTGATATTTCACTTACGCAAACACTTAACCGTACACTTGTAACCTCAATCACGACTATTTTAGTATTGATTGCTTTGTTTGCATGGGGCGGACAAACCATTCATGGCTTTGCAACTGCATTGCTGTTTGGTGTGTTTATTGGTACTTATTCTTCGATTTATGTTGCGAGCTCTGTTGCTATAGCAATGGGCGTAAGCAAAGAAGACTTAATACCAGAAGTAATTGAAAAAGAAGGTGCAGACCAAGACGCTATGCCGTAATGGTTTTGTAACTACTTTAAAAAACCGCTCATTGAGCGGTTTTTTATTGCCTGTAATATATTTATGCGCACGATTGTTTTAGCTTTACTGTGCAAGTATGAATAAACAGTGCTAACTT
This sequence comes from Pseudoalteromonas sp. TAB23, assembly GCF_000498075.1. Lineage (NCBI taxonomy): Bacteria > Pseudomonadati > Pseudomonadota > Gammaproteobacteria > Alteromonadales > Pseudoalteromonadaceae > Pseudoalteromonas > Pseudoalteromonas sp. TAB23. Next base: position 12,304 of record NZ_AUTP01000304.1, on the reverse strand, counting down.
TGTAGAGCACGCCATGAGTGTAACGTCGTACTATGTATTTAAAATAAGTATTTATAGCGCGGTTATTAATAAGTACAGTTACATAATATCGTCATCTTACATTTAGGCGCTCGAAGCTATTTAGCTTAAATAACGCGATAATTTAAACTATCAATAATAACTGTTAAAACTACCGATAATAACTAAGGTGATAATTATGTTGCCATTAAAGTATTTAGTTAACGTAGTAAGTTTGTTTATATGCAGCGCTTTAGCAAGTGACGTAAATATCGTAAATGTAGCGCAGGAGCAGCGTGTGCAATATGCTCGTGACGACTACCTTAACGAGCTATTAGAAAAAGCATTGGTGAGCGCACAATACCCTGCAGAGATTAACCCCGTTTTAATTCATCCTCATCAACAACGTACTTTAATAGCACTAGATACAAAAAATTTAGATTTATACTGGAGTATGAGCAGCCCCGAAAGAGAGTCTTTAGCTATTGCGATTAAAATCCCATTGTTTAAAGGCTACATAGGTAAAAGGGCACTATTAACAAGTAAGAACAGCATTGCTAGATTTAAAGGTATTACTAGCTTAGAGCAGTTAGGTAGGCTTTCTGCGGTGCAAGGTCATGATTGGCCTGATACAAAAATAATGGCGTTTAATGGCCTGCATATAAGGCCGTTTGCAAATTATCAGGCTATGTTTGCCTTAACAAGTGCAGGGCGTATTGATTACTTCCCACGTTCATTTATCGAGGTTAATTCAGAGCTAGCGGCAAATAAACAAAGTAACCTAGTGATAGTACCTAATTTATATATGAGTTATCCAACAGGGTTTTATTATTTTGTATCAAATAGTAAGCCAGAGCTTGCAGTGGCAATTAAAAAAGGGCTTGAGATAATGCAAAAAAATGGTGAGTTTGATGCTTTATTTGATGAATATTTCGCAAAAGATTTAAACTCGTTACCTTACGAAAAAGGTAAAACAGTAGAACTGAAGCTAGATAACCCTTATTTTTAAGCACAAAAAAAGGAGCCTGAGCTCCTTTTTAGTATGCTATTAATAGCATTTAATTAGCGAAGTAACGACTCAGTTAATACTGGACGAATTTCACGAATAATTGCTTGAGTCAATTTTGGTGAACCACAGATAATATTGCCGCTGTGGTTATAGTTATTACCACCAGCGAAATCTACAACCATACCGCCCGCTTCTTTAACCATAAGTTCGCCTGCAGCAGAGTTCCAAGGTTTTAAACCAATTTCAAAAAATCCATCAACACGGCCAGCTGCAACGTATGCCATATCTAAAGCAGAACAACCTGCACGGCGAATGTCTGCAGTGTGTACAAATAATGCTTTAAACGCTTCAGTGTATGCATCCATGTGGTTTTTGTTTTTGAAAGGGAAACCAGTAGCAAGTACAGTGCCTGCAAGAACCGTAGTTTTGCTAACACGTAGACGTTTGCTGTTTAACTGAGTGCCTTGACCGCGAGATGCAGTGAAAAGCTCACCACGAATTGGATCATAAATAACAGCTTGGTCTAAACGACCTTTAACTTTAAGTGCGATAGAAACCGCGTAATGAGGGATACCTTTGATGAAGTTAGTTGTTCCATCGATAGGGTCTACAATCCATTGGTAATCATCATCCTTGCCTTTATGCTCACCTAATTCTTCACCAACAATAGAGTGAGTAGGGTAAGACTGTAAAATAGTGTCACGAATTACGGCTTCGGCTTCTTTATCAATGTTAGTTACTAAGTCGTTAGCGCCTTTTTGTTGCACTTCAACTTTTGATAAATCCTCACTTGCGCGAAGTAAAATTTTGCCTGCGTTGCGCGCAGCGCGAACCGCAATGTTTAACATTGGATGCATGGTATTACCTTTGGGTTGTAAAAGAACGTTTATATATTTCAGCCGGCGTATTTTAGCGACTTTTGACATAAAGTAAACAATAAACCCCAAATACTTATGTTTGTTTTTTATACAAGATTGAAAAGTGTCTATATTTTTAAAAAATAATAATGAGCAATTAATAAGTCATTATGTTCCTTTGTGTGTTAATTAAATTGAATTAATTTTAAATAACGCTTTACCTAAAGTTAGCTTAAGGTTTTATCGTGATCCTAACTTAATTGATAGGACAACATTATGTATTTAGAGCACGTAAACTTAGTCGCGAGTGATATAGATAGCATGCTTAAATTTTATCGCGCTGTATTTCCACATTGGTCGATTAGAAGTGAGGGCAGAGGCGATTGGCATGGAAAACCAAGACGCTGGGTACACTTTGGAGATGACACGCATTACATTGCGATAAGCGATCATGGTGAGGGTGAAAACAGAAACTTATCGGGCCATCAAATTGGTTTTGCACACTTTGCTTATGTAACTAATAATTTAAGCGCAGTAGTAATGCGCTTAAATAAAGTGGGTTTTACAGTAAGCAAGCAAGGTAGCGAGAATCCTTTCAGAAAGAATGTTTACTTTATTGATCCCGCCGGGTTTGAGTTGGAATTTGTAGAGTATTCAAGTGACATACCAAGCGAACGAAATAACGATTTATAATAAAATACTAAGCAGCACGCTAAAGTGCTGCTAGTCAATTATTGTGAGCGGTTATTATTACCCGTGCCAAACTGGGTTTTTAGCTCATTTGCAAAGCTCATAAATTTTTCTTTAATTGTGCGCTTTATTTTTACTTCAACCGATCCCATAACTGCCTTTCCTTCAATATGAATAGTAGGACCTTGGCGTTTGTTAAGCGACACAGATTTATTTTCAAGACTACTTAAAATACAAAACATTTTAGACACTACATTTACATGCTCTGGTACGTAAATCTCATCGCTACCAAAAATACAGTTAACGTGAATAGTTACATTTTGATGCGCAAAAATGGCATCAGTAAAATCAAGTACCACCGATCCCATAAAGTTACTTAAATATATATTTTTTGGGACAACCCACTGACCGCTTCGTTCGTTAGAGCCTAAAATACTGCGTAATGTAAAATCATCATCACTGTTTTGCTGTGCACTATAATGTGGTTTAAATTGCGATTGTTTTTCTGCTTTATATTGCTGATCGGTATTAAGTGTTAAGTCTTCTACTAAGGCTAGCAGTGCTTCGTTATTAGGTGCATCCATCGCGCTATCGAGTCGCCTCTCAAATGCATCAACAGAAATAACCCCATGACTGTAATTATAAATTAATTGGTCAATTACTTGTTCGCGTACTTGCTCTATTGGGCGGTCTTCAACTTTTACAGACATGGGGCATTCCTTATTATATTTACTATTGATACTGCTCTTGATGTTTATATGCAAAGCACGCACCAAATATAATCACCCTAATTATCAGTAGGTTAATTTATAATGATGTTTTTTATTTTGTTATATTAACGATAGATTAACCAAAAGTGCAATTATCTAGTTATTTTCACTATTTGAGAAAGTTTTACCGAGTAGCCTGTAAATAGTTACACAGCTATAGATAGTGCCTTATCCCCAAATTATATCAAGTTGTTGAAATGTATATATAAATAAAGTTGGCCTAAAGCTCGCATTAGTTAAAGTGTCTTTAATCAAAAGGAGAAAGATTATGAAAACATTTAACAAATCTATTATCGCGGCTTTAGTTCTTGGTACTACGGCTATGGGTGCCCAAGCAAACAGCTGGGAAAACGAAAGTAAAGATGCTTGGATTGATGGTAAGGCAGAAACAGTTCTACTTATGAACACTAATCTAAACAACTTTGACATTAACACTGATGTAAAAAATGGCAAGGTAGTACTTACAGGTAAAGTTAATAGCGAGCTTGATAAAGAGCTAGCAGAAGAACTTGTACTTAGCCTAGATGGTGTATCTGATGTTGATAACAGCCTTACTGTTGTTAAAAGCATGGATACCAAAGATAAAAGCAATGACATGATGGACGATGATGATAACGACCTAACGGACGCTAAAATCACCACTGTAATCACAACTCGCTTCCTGTTTGACTCAGAAGTTGGTGGTACAGACATCGATGTTGATACCGACAACGGTATTGTAACTCTGAACGGTTCAGTAGAGTCTGAAGCTGAAAAACAACTAGCAGTTAAAATTGCTAAAAATGCTGAAGATGTTCGTGACGTAGTTGATAAACTAGCTATTGTTGCTGAATAATACAGTATAGTTAAGGCCCACTAACACTGGGCTTTACGCCTTTTTAATGCTTAATTTAAATGGAGTTTAGTCATGGATATTATTCGTATAATACTTTCGGTTTTATTACCGCCATTAGGTGTGTTTTTGCAAGTTGGTTTAGGTATGCATTTTTGGTTAAATATTTTATTAACACTGCTAGGTTATTTCCCAGGGTTAATACATGCAATCTACATTATTGCGAAAAAATAATGACAGATTATATATTGTGTAAGCCGACTACTGAGGCCTAATGATACAAGTGCCCCAGTACTGTTCGGCTCACAATATTAGTTTTTAAAGTAAATATTTTTTATCAAAATCTAATTTTTAATTTACTCAAACTAAGTGATTTATTTCTTGTAACTCACTCCCAACATTCCCTCAGCCAAACCATTGTTTATTTCAATTAAGCTCTCTAACTAACCGTAGTGTTCTGATTCTGTATTGATGCCAGTTAGGAAATCTTTAACATTAGTTTGTTTATATATCTACAATACGCAATTAATTACTCTATTATTTAGTGACAATATTACTATCACTTCTAGTGTTATCATTAAACCAAGCTTTTACGCATATTGAGGTAGCTAATTGAATATTCGACTTATACTGTCAGGCGTTGTGTCATTCGTTTTTTATTTTAGCTGGGCCTACTGGGCGAACAGTTCGGCAGATATTGCTAAATCGGTCACGCTTCAAGCTGCATTAGTACAAGGTTTGTATAGTGGATTTGTAACGCTGTTTTTTACTTTTATTTTAGAAAAGGTCGTCAAAAAGTATAAGTCTAGTTATGTAACGCTTGCGTTTGTAACTCCAATTATTTGTATGTTTCATTCTAAAACACCACAAAACGTAGCAATACGACAAAGCTTCAATAATGCAATTAACTCTAGCGCCTCGTATTTAGGTAACAAAAAAATAGCAGGTGTACTTTTTGCGCCTATTATTCCGATTACTGTTCAATCGAGCTTAGTGATTATGGTGAATGTAACTAATCAGACACCTAATTTGGCACTTACAGTAGCCCCAAGCATATTTTTTACAGCCTTGTATGCCTACACATATATGTTAGCTTTACTTAAAAAAGCAGAGCGTTAAATATAAAAGACTACATGTGGGAGTAGGGTTTTTATAATTTAATGCAGAGAACATCATGGGAAATATCTTGTATTTTATGCTTATACCCACCTAAAAGATTACTATTTAAGCAGTTAGCTTACTGATTGTTAAAATAAAGGTGTTTGGTAGTGACAAGCACCTAAAAAGTTTTTATACTGCAACCCGCTTTAGTCGCTCTGTGACTGAACGCTTCAAAAATTAACTGCCTAGCAGTTATATAAAAGTTGGCCCCTTAGCTCAGTTGGTTAGAGCACACGACTCATAATCGTTAGGTCCCCAGTTCGAGTCTGGGAGGGGCCACCACTTTTACAAACTTTCCAAGTAAATACCCACTAACAAAAATTAAAATATTATTCCACGGAACGATAGCGGATCTAATTTCTTAAGCTTCATAATTTTACCGTAACATTTAACCCGCGCGTATTGTTCGCATAACTATTTATCTGCTTACCTGCATCAAGGCACATTAAAAGTTAGGTTTAGTACTTTATCGTTGCGTTGAAAATCTTAAGTTTTGCTAAGTCCTAAGCCGTAAAAGTCAGGCTACAAGCTCGTATATTGTTTGCTTTCGTCAATAGATATAGTAAAAATATTTGTATAAGCATTTTCTTTTCTATTTATTAAACCACTAGAATCAGGTGCGATTTTATAAAGTACGTACTTCGTTAACTTACATATTGCATCATATGCTCTTCACGGCGACCTATTTTAATACCTAGAGCTACTTTAAACTCCTTATTTTTCTGTCACTTTATGATGGTGCTTATTAAATTAAGTCTAAATAACCGCCTGCATATTAATGCTAGGCTTTGTTTCTAACACTTGTTCAATAATCTTTTATTTGCTACAAGAAGATCGACTATGAATAAATGGTAATTTTACTTAACGCTATTCTATGTAGTGGCTTTTAAAAAATGGAGATAATATAAATGGAAAAAAATATTTTTGTACTTGCCTTAGTGGGTGTTTTGGCTGGTTGTGTTACTAATGATTATGCTAAATTCAGCGCAGAGAGTGGGCTGTCAGAAGAGTCTTTAACTAAAAACTGCAAAGAAATTACATGCACTTATGATGAATTAAAAGATCGTGTACAAGCTACTGCGAATGATTCAAATGTTATGTTTTTACTAGCTGGTTCTGAAAGCCGAACAATTGAGTACACTTGGGTTAGCGGAAATAATCAAATTGCAGTCGATGTTTTTTCGGTGGCGCTTTATGGTAGTTGGTCATTCTATGATAAAGCTGAAATTTATATTGAAAAAGAAATGGTTGCGGAATTATCTGGTAGAACGGAAAGGATTATTGGTAGCTATAATGAAAGCGCAAGAGAGCATGAGAAAATTGAAATAGTCTCTGGCTTTCTTGACTTTGAAACAGCGCAAATAATAGCCGAGGCTAACTATGAAACAGTAACTATTCGGTTTTATGGCAAAGACGGCTACCATGATGAAAAGTTACCTAGAAAGCATGATTTAATTAATGTCGTGAATTTAGCCCAGTCTATGTAGTGCCTTTGATAATTAAATTAGAAGCTATTCACGATTAAAAGTACTTTCTATAATGAGGGTGATAACACTCTCATTATATAGTTTTATAGTTAGTCAATAATACTTCCTGACACTTCCTGATATTTCCTAAGGTTTAAAAGGTACTTAAAACATTAATTACCTATTAGAAAGTTAAAACACTAATTTTTAATCGACTTGTGCCATAGTCTTTTGTTTGCGGGGTTTTGTACCCTTTGCCGCGCCATTTTGCCAAATAAGATAACCAATATAAAGCTTCGAGCCTTGTTTCTGGTGAGTTAATATAAATATAGGTTTTAGGCAAGCTTGGGAAAGTGCCGCCCATTTCTTCCCATACTTGCTTGGCGTACTTTCTAACGTAATGTGATGTTTTAAGTAAGTCACCATCAAACCATAATTTCATGTGGTAATGCTGGGCTTTCGCTTTTTCTAACTCCCTTACCCAACAATAGCCCATTTCATGTGGTCCGTAATGCGCAGTAAGTTTTGTAGCCAATCGTTTTCTAAACTTTGTTATTCGTGCATTATTTTCGGTTAGCTCTGCTTGGTGTAAATCAATTCTGATAAATACCTGTCGCTTCCATTTATCTAAGCCTATATCAAATTGCTCAAATATCTTTTTAAGCATATAGGTATAACAGCCCGAGCCATTAGCATTAATAGGGACTAATTCACCTCGATGTAAAACGGTATCAGCTTTTGAAATATGCTTTCGACCTGTTGTGTTTTTATACTTACGTTTTGCCATAAGCTAACAGGTACTTTTAAAGGGATAATATAAACGACCGTCTGAGATTGCACTACCCAATAACAATGCACATATTGCCACTGCTGGGCCTAAAGCAATAATCCATGGACAAAACCGCCAAGACAAAACCGCCAAATGTGAGTAGAGACAAAACCGCCAAACTTTTATAAAGCAAAAAATAAAATACAGGCAGTAAAAAAAATGAATATTAAGCATGAATAAGTTACTCTTAATTAGCTGGTGGCTAGGTCGCCAAACTTCCCCACCAGCAGTGGTTATTAGTCTTAGTTCGTATAGTGTTTAGCTATGCGTTCTAGGACTTCCCAAGTAACTTATTCAACGTCTCTATTTGCTCTTTCGTCATTGCCTTATAGTCAAACCAGTATCGGCTAATACCTTTATGTTCTATACCATGAGGATCGGTGGCAAGCTGACTAATAGAGCTAATTTTAAAGCCTTTATTTCTTAGCTCATATATTCTCGCGGCTAAATGGCAAACGCCTATAGCATCAGCATGATAACGATTTATCGAGCCGTGCTTATTCATAAACTTCGCAATTAAAATCTTTTGATTTGTGGTTGATGGGGCGTATTTACTCATAATCAAGCCCCCTTGCCAGTTAATAAAGCCTGTACGGCATCGACAGGCCACAATAGGCGCCCAGAAGGTAACTTAATTGGTTTAATTCCGTAAAAGCTGCCCGTTTTGCATAGGCGAGTTCTTATCGTGCTTGGTTTGCCTTGTAACGCTAAAGCAAACTGTTCTGTGGTTAGGTTTTGAACTGTTGGTAAACTCATATATATACGCCTGTGTTGTATTAATATGAGTCCATTATGATTATATCTATCTGGGTGATAACTGGAAAAGTGCTTTAAGTACTCTTCCTTTTTTTGGATTTGACTATTTTATATATGGAATCTTCGGATCTATTTACATGCTTTGCTATAAGACTACATATACTTTCACTTTGTCGATCTCCTTGTCGATTTCCTGTCGTTTTCATAGGAATATCGCGGAATTTTTCCCTTGCTTCAAAAGCTATAATCCTTATTAAAAAATCTCTTGTATAGTTAGTCCACTCTTGGGGGGTTCTTGGTTTTCCCTTTTTATTTTCACCAAGTTGATCGAGTATAAAATCTGCGAGGTTTTTGGGGATAGGTCTTTGCAACGTGTTTAAATCTTTAAAAATCCTCATTAGCGCTTCCCAATATACAATTTGGCTTTTAGCTACATTAATGATTTTATCTAACTCATTTTCGTTTGAGCCAACTGTATAAAGCTGATTAAATTCATTCCCTGTTGCTTTGCACGTATATGTGCCTGCTTTTTTTGCTATTTCTAAAACAACTAAAGGCCGACCAGTAATATCCAATATTTCTTTTCCCAGCTCTTTATATTTCGCTTCAATAAAACGATCGGCTTCTATAAATTTATTATCAGTCATAGAGCCCCCTTAAGAAGCGTCAAGCGCTGCTCATTGATTGCAGGCATAGCCACACAAGCCTGTTCTAATATCCAAGCTTCTAACGTTGTGTGCCATTTCCTTAATAAATCGAGCGGCCTTTGCTTGTAATGTTTTTCAGCGGTTGCGCTGGGTTTGTGGCCCATGATTTGAGCGACTACGCCCGTTGGAATTTCTACCCATTCAGATAAGTTTGAAAAGCTACGGCGTAAACCGTGCAAGGTTAAACCCTCAATACCAGCGGCTTGAAAGGCTGGTTCAAGGCTTTTTCTAGGGTCTGTTAGTTTGCCTGTTGCACCAGTGGGGGTGGAGAAAACCCATTCATTTCTGCGGGGTAAGTTAATAAGCAAACTAGCCACATAAGGTGTTAGTGGGATAACTCTATAGCCAGCTTCTGCGCCCTTGCTGGTGGCTTTATCTCTGATGGTTATACTGTTCCACTGAAAGTCTAATTCAGACCACCTAAGACCCGTTAATTCATTTCTACGCGAACCAGTCAATAGCAAAGTTTGCACATAGGCTGAAATAACCGGGTTTTGTATTTGCCTTACATATTTGAAAAAGTCGGGGAGCTGTTCTTTTTGTAGAGTATCGGTTCGTGATTTTAGTTTTGTAACTGCGCTTTTTACGTCCTTGGTTTTAAGCTTAGCTATGTTAATTAAACCACCGTATTGCTCTTGTTCAGTACACCAATTTAAACAGGCAAATAATAAACGATAGGTTTGACCTGCAACTCCTGCCCGTGTGATATTTTCTTTTTTCAACCAAGACTCAATTTTTTTGGCGTTTAAGTCTTTTAGCTTTATCGATATGAGTGGGTATAAGCAACCAGCTTTAGTTAATCGCCCTTTACCCCTAGCCCAAGGCTGATTAGGCTCCTGTATTGCTTTTAGGTGGTCTTTATAGTGTTTTTCGCCCCATCGGCTTTTGTTCGATTCTACATATTCAAGCCANGCAATTCTTCTTGTTCTTCGGCTAGTTCAATAGCTGCTTTTTCTCGTTTAACTTTAGTTGGGCTTATAAAGTTTTTAGCATTTTTTTGATACTCGTTCGCTTTATCTCTGGCTTCGTTAATATCAAAGCTATCGACAGGACCAATAACAGCCCTTTTTGTTTTGCCATTTATTGACGCTTGGAAAATATATGTTTTTTTACCTGATGAGTAAGCTCTTATGCCAAGCCCTGTGCAACCACTATCCCATAGAAAGGACTCTTTTTTATCATCGGCACATTTAAAGCTGCGTACTCGGTCAGCGGTAAAATTCACCTTATTAGTGTTAGTATTTACTTTAGCCATTTGAACCCCCTTATGGTTCTTCTGGTAGCCCTAGCTGTGTTGGCGCATAGTTAGGGCTTTTTATCTTCGCGGATCGCTCACGGAACGGCTACGGATCTATTTTGAGTAAATATACATCAATATGAAACAATGCGCCATATGTGGTTTATGTTCTGTAGGTCAGTGTTTATGGGGTTTTATGAGGTTTCACCAATGCGGGTAAATGCTTTTATTCTTCGACTCATAATCGTTAGGTCCCCAGTTCGAGTCTGGGAGGGGCCACCACTTTTGCAAACTTTCCAAGTAAATACCTACTCAAATTATTTAAAGCTACATGAATTTAATATCGTGTAATTTATTATTCTTTATTTACCCCTAATAATAAATATAATTTAAATAAAGTTAATCCATAGATTAAGCTAAGCTTTCTTAAATTTGAAAGAGTGCGAATGCACTATTAAATTCCAGCGTTAGATCGGACGCTATTCATGCTCTATTTTGTAAATGACAATGAGCTGCATCTGATTTCAGAATACAAAAAAAGCCCCTATTGGGGCTTTTTACTTACTAGTGTTTACTTTTATTGCTCAAAACTACAAAAGTTAACTAATTTTTACGGTATATCTCATGCTCAATATCGTAAATATTTACGCTTAAACTGTCTGATGCTCTGCAGTATGTTTTTAAGCATGAAAGTAGCAGTTCGCTTAACATTTGTTTTTGCTCAATTGAGCGTCCCGCTAAAATATGTACCGCGATATGTATAAACCCTGATTTTCCTGCGCCAAGTTGATATTGCTGATAAGCAATGGCGCGTGTTTTGATGGTTTCTAATTCAAATAAGTTACTTTCGAAAGCGGTAGTATGAATTTTTTCTACCAGTACTTGTGGTAAAACAGGGAGGTCTTCTGAGTGTTCAATAATAATGTGCGGCATTTAGGCGTTTCCTATTATGAGTTACTGCATGAGCGAGAGTTAATTGTATCAAATACAACAGGGTTCGCTAAACCCTGAGCTATCTAAAATCTTTACTTTAAACTAATTTAGTCGTATTTATTTTTGATGTTAGTATAAAAACAAACAGGTGAACCTTCGCTTAGTAACGTAGGTGCTAAGTTACCTATATATTGATTAAGGATAAGTATGAAATTAACACAAAAATTTAAACGTTTAGCTTTACTTACAGGTGCAGTTGTTACATTAAGTGCTTGCTCTGACGATGTTGCATCGGTAAGTCTGGGGTTATTTACAACTAAAGATGTTGTGGTTAATTCGCAGCAAGATCCAATCCTTAAAGGTGTTACTTGTCATATTAGTCATATAGAGGCTAATTTGGACTTTTCTGATCCGTCTGATATGTCTATAGCATGTCGTCAAACGGGTCCTATTACAGCGCAGCAGCTACAAAAAATAGACCGCAGTAAATCAGGTGAAGTGATATTCAAATCATCTAAAAGTATATTATTTAAATCACTAAAAGTGCGCCGTATTTACGATGCTGAGAATCGTACTTTATTGTATTTATCGTATTCAACTAAAGAATCCAGTGGTAGCCACCACCATGCACTATCAACAGTGCCGCTATACAATACTCAAGCGTGGGATTGGGCACTTACACAAAAAAACTAAACTAGCACTAAAACTTATAAGAGCACCTTATGTTAGCTTTATTTAAATCGGCACCTTTATTGGAAGATCAAGAGCAGCAATGGCTTATTGATACATTTATTTGGGCTGTAGAAAATTTTGATGCAGAGTTTTTTACAAAGTACACTCAAATAGTACTGCCAACGGCCACTTTTTTCCCCGATTCGGTATCGAGCATTGAGGAAATGGCGAGTAATGTTTTTACCCGCGTTACTAATTACGCGGGTATGAATGCATGGCCTATTCAATTAGTCGCACCTCAGCAGTTACAACCGCAAGTTTTTCCGCACTTTGAATTTAGTGATGAAATACGTGGCGAAGGCAGCCATCTAATTGTGCCGCCAAGCCA
>NZ_AUTP01000303.1:0-12053 GCF_000498075.1 Pseudoalteromonas sp. TAB23 | reverse complement strand
CAATAACAAGGCTAAAATTATGATACATAGTTGTTCTATATAAATAATTTTTAACGTAGTTAGTGAGTTATTTAATACGCTAGAATGATTATGTTTTTAATAAAATTGGTATTACTCTTACATTAATTGTTTTTGTTTTCATCAGTGGGTGCTTTTTTAGCGCCTACTTTTGGTTCTTCCCCACTAAATAATCGAATAATATTAGTACGGTGACGAAATATAATTAACAGCGTGATAAAAGTAACGGGAAGAGTATAAAGTGGTTTTATTAGCCATGTATATAAAGGTGCTAAAGAGACTGCCACAAGCGCCGCAAGTGATGAATAGCGTGTTATTGCCACTATAACCAGCCATGTACAAACAAGTAAACCCGCCAATGATAAGCCAATAGGTAATAATGAGCCAAATGCCGTTGCTACGGCTTTACCGCCTTTGAAGCTAAAAAACAGTGGGTACATATGGCCTAAGCAAGCTGCTACAGCGACTAAACCAAGCTCTAAAGGTTCAACTTCTAAAAAATAAGCTCCCCATACTGGAATAGTGCCTTTTAAAATATCAAACACTAAAACCAAGCAAGCCGGAAATGCTCCGCCTAATCTATAAACATTTGTAGCCCCTGGGTTGTTAGAACCACTATTACGAGGGTCAGGGAGTTTGAACAACCGCGACACTAAAATAGCCGACGAAATCGACCCAAGTAAATAAGCTAAAACAAACATTAAAGTGGCTAACACACGCTTCCTTATTTTTTAATTGCTATACCAATTGATAGTACTTTTAAGCTATTATTAGCAGCAAAATTTATCGTGAAAATTATTAACAGGCTATTTAATAGCTAGTTTGGTTATTTTGCTATTGTAGAAGTTATTTTCACATATTTAAACACTGGCTAAACCATATACAGTATTAATTTTATTGATGCTTTGTATAGTTGCTTAGTAGTTTGTTGTTATTTGGAGTATCAATGGATAAGGTTTTTATATCTCAATTGCACGTCGACACTATTATTGGAGTGTACGACTTTGAAAAAGAAAGTAAACAGAGCCTTTATTTTGATATTGAAATGCTTAGTGATATTAAGCCTGCAGCCGAAAATGACGATATTAATTTAGCACTGGATTACTCAAAAGTAAGCGAACGCGTTATTGAACACAGCACTGCAAAACCTGTTGAGTTGCTAGAGACTTTGGTTGAGCAGTTGGCTGAGATTATTTTAAGCGAGTTTAATACGCCACAAGTTACTATAAGAGTAAGTAAACCTGCAGCAGTAGCACAAGCACAAACTGTGGGTGTTGAAATTACACGTGTTAAGGCAACTGACTAAATGGCTCAAATTTATATCAGCCTAGGGTCAAATATAAATAAAGCGCATTATATACAATGTGCATTAATTGCACTTAAGCAGCACTTTGAGCACATTGTGCACTCGTCTGTTTTTGAAAGTGAAGCAGTTGGGTTTGCTGGCAATAATTTTTATAATTCAGTAGTTGGCGCTACAACTGATATGTCGCTTGCTGATGTATGCGCTTTATTAAAACAAATAGAGCGTGATAATGGGCGTACAGCGAACGATAAAAAATTTAGTCCACGAACGCTCGATTTAGATTTACTGTTTTATGATGATGTAACTTGCGATTCCCCAGCGCAATTACCACGTGATGAAATAACTAAAAATGCATTTGTATTACAACCTCTGAGTGAGGTTGCCCCAGATTTTTATCATCCTGTAGCTAAGCAAACGATTGCGCAGTTATGGAATGAATATAATAACCCTCAACAAAAGCTATGGAAGGTGGAGTTTTCTAACCTATGAGTATTATCGAAATAATTATTTTAGCCCTCATACAGGGATTTACTGAGTTTTTACCAATATCGAGTTCTGCGCATTTAATTCTCCCATCGCAAATTTTAGGCTGGGAAGATCAAGGGCTTGCGTTTGACGTGGCAGTACATGTTGGTACTTTAATTGCCGTTGTTATTTATTTTCGCAAAGAGGTCGTCGACATACTCAGTGCGTGGTTTAAATCCTTTGGAGCACAGGGTACTACTGATGATAGTAAGCTAGGTTGGTGGATAATTTTAGGCACTGTGCCTGCCGCTATTTTAGGCTTACTTTTAAAAGACTTTATTGAGTTATATTTGCGAAGCGCTTGGGTTATTGCTACTACCACCATTGTATTTGGTTTGTTGCTTTGGTACGCGGATGCAAAAGGGAAACAAATTAAAACTATTTATCAGCTCAATTGGAAAACGGCACTTATCATTGGTTTCGCACAAGCTGTTGCAATGATCCCGGGTACTTCTCGATCAGGTATCACGATGACTGCTGGTTTAATGTTGGGTATGAATAAGCAAAGCGCAGCGCGTTTTTCGTTTTTACTAGCGATTCCGATTATTTCTATGATGGGTCTTTATTATATTGCAGAGCTTGCACTGGGTGACCATGTAGTTGATTGGAATACATTATTGCTTGGTGTGGTGCTATCGTTCTTATCGGCTTATGCATGTATATTTATGTTTTTAAAAGTAATAGAGCGAATGGGTATGTTGCCATTTGTAATATATCGTTTATTACTCGGTGTAGGTTTGATTGTATTTTTAATGATGTAGAAAATAATCGCCTAACAAAAAAGCCTTCTGACTAAGAAGGCTTTTTTGTTATCAAGTGGACATTTTGGCACGAGTGAAATGCTTACTCGCAATGGTAACTAAGCACGAATTTTGGCATTATAGCGCCATTAAACTTTGCATAGCTGTAAAGTGAGCATACGATTTAAGGAAAGTATATGCATATACATATTTTGGGCATTTGTGGCACGTTTATGGGTGGCATTGCAGCCATTGCTAAATCATTAGGTCATAAAGTAACGGGTTCTGATCAAAACGTTTACCCACCAATGAGTACGCAACTTGAAGAGCTTGGCATTGAACTGACTCAAGGCTACGACGTATCTCAATTAGAGCCAAAACCAGATATGGTAGTTATCGGTAATGCAATGAGCCGTGGTAACCCGTGTGTTGAATATGTGCTTGATAAAGGCCTACCTTATACATCTGGCCCTGAATGGCTTAAACATAACCTATTACAAAACTCGTGGGTACTTGCTGTAGCCGGTACGCATGGTAAAACAACTACAGCAAGTATGCTTGCGTGGGTATTAGAGTACGCAGGTTTAAAACCAGGGTTTTTAATTGGCGGCATAGTCCAAAATTTTGGTGTATCGGCCAAAGTAGGTGAAACGCCATTTTTTGTTATTGAAGCCGATGAATACGACACAGCTTTTTTTGATAAGCGCAGTAAGTTTGTCCATTACCTTCCGCGTACACTTATATTAAATAATCTTGAATTCGATCACGCTGATATTTTCGAAGATTTAAACGCAATAAAAAAACAATTTCATCACTTAATGCGTACATTACCTCAAAGCGGCAAGGTAATTTGGCCTAAGCAAGACGTAGCGCTTAATGACGTAATAGCACAAGGGCTTTGGAGCGAAAGCGAAACACTCGGTGATGACTGGGGCTATGAATTAATAAAAGCCGATGGTAGTGAGTTTAATGTACTTTTAAATAACGAAAAGCAGGGCACTGTTTGCTGGCAAGCAATAGGCGAGCATAACGTTAAAAATGCAATTATGACTATCGCAGCAGCGCGCCATGTGGGTATAGCTGTTGATCATAGTATTGATGCCCTAGGAGAATTTATTAGCCCTAAAAGGCGTATGGAGCTAAAGGCTGATATAAATAATATTAAGGTGTATGACGATTTTGCGCATCACCCAACAGCAATTAAAACTACGCTTGCAGGACTGCGCGCAAAAGTAGGCGATGAAAAAATTATCGCTATTTTAGAGCCGCGCTCAAATACTATGAAAATGGGTGTGCATCAATATACATTATTAGATTCACTGCGTGATGCTGACGACGTACTACTTTTTGAACCAGAGAATCTAAATTGGTCGCTAAAAGAGCAAGCAGATAAAGCGGGTATGCAATGCTATAGCAGCACACAAACAATTATTGATACGGTGCTTGAAAGTATTGAGCCTAATCAACATATTTTAATTATGAGCAATGGCGGTTTTAATGGCCTTCATCAACACCTTGTTGATGGTTTAGCTGATAAATACAGCGGAGAATAGTGTGCAATTTAAAGATAGAATTACGCTCGCTTTTAGCGGTGCATCAGGTGCGCCTTATGGTTTAAGGTTACTTGAAGTATTGCTTGAGCAGCAATTTCAAGTTTACGTACTTATCTCAAGTGCAGCGCGAGTGGTGCTTGATACAGAATCAAATATTAAGCTCTCTGGTAACGAAGATAAAGCCACTGAGCAGTTAAGTACGCTGTTTAATGCTAAATCAGGGCAGTTAAAAGTATACGGTAAAGATAACTGGTTTAGCCCTGTGGCTTCGGGCTCTGCTGCACCTAAAAAAATGGTGGTATGTCCATGCAGTGCTGGATCGGTTTCTGCAATTGCAGTAGGGGCGTCAGATAACTTATTAGAGCGCGCCGCTGATGTGGTAATTAAAGAACGCGGACAGTTAATTTTAGTGCCGCGCGAAACACCGTTTAACGAAATTCATTTAGAAAACATGCTTAAGTTATCTCGTTTAGGTGTGACCATAATGCCAGCAGCGCCTGGCTTTTATCATAAGCCACAAAGTATTGAAGACTTAGTTGATTTTATGGTGGCGAGAATTTTAGATCATTTAAATATTGAACATAACCTAACAAAACGTTGGGGTTATGGTGAGGGTAAGTAATGAATAAGCAAAATATTGCTTTAAATATAGAAGGCCTTACCAAGGTTTATAAAAATGGTGTTGAGGCTATTAAAGGCGTTGATTTACAAGTTAAAGAGGGCGACTTTTTCGCTTTACTTGGTCCAAACGGAGCAGGTAAATCAACCACTATTGGTGTTATTTCGTCACTTGTTAATAAAACAAAAGGCAAGGTAGAAGTATTCGGTTGTAATATTGATACTGATTTAGAAGCTGCAAAAGCGCATTTAGGCTTAGTGCCGCAAGAGTTTAACTTTAGTCAGTTTGAAACACTTAGCCAAATACTTGTTAACCAAGCCGGTTATTATGGTGTGCCACGTGGCGAAGCCCATAAACGTGCTGATAAATACTTAGCGCAACTTGGCTTACTTGAGAAAAAAGACAAACAAGCACGTACGCTTTCAGGCGGTATGAAACGCCGATTAATGATTGCGCGTGCCCTTATGCACGAACCTAAGTTGCTTATACTTG
Organism: Pseudoalteromonas sp. TAB23; assembly: GCF_000498075.1. Lineage (NCBI taxonomy): Bacteria > Pseudomonadati > Pseudomonadota > Gammaproteobacteria > Alteromonadales > Pseudoalteromonadaceae > Pseudoalteromonas > Pseudoalteromonas sp. TAB23. The sequence goes on along the minus strand of NZ_AUTP01000303.1, from coordinate 6,800 downwards.
ATGAGCCAACAGCGGGTGTAGACATAGAACTTCGTCGTTCAATGTGGGATTTTTTACGCCAAATAAATGAGCAAGGCGTTACTATTATTTTAACTACGCATTACCTTGAAGAAGCAGAGTTACTGTGTAAAAACATCGCCATAATCGATAATGGCCGAATTGTTGAAAACACGACCATTAAAGCACTGCTTGCAAAGCTTGATAAAGAAACCTTTATTTTAGATTTAAAAATGCCAGCAAACCCTGTCACGCTTGAAGGTTATAAATTTACCATGACGGACGATCACACTGTTGAAGTGGAAGTCGCTAAGTCTCAAGGCTTAAATGCGGTTTTTAGTGCATTAACAACTCAAGGTAATACTGTATTGAGTATGCGAAATAAAGCAAACAGATTAGAAGAGTTATTTGTTGGATTACTAGAGCAAGGGCGGGGCGAATAAATGTTTAAATATGGCGTAGCCTTAAAGAGTTTGTGGATCAAAGAGTGTATTCGTTTTTTACGTATTTGGGTGCAAACTTTAGTACCGCCAGCAATTACGATGAGCTTATATTTTGTTATTTTTGGTAACTTAATTGGTTCACGCATAGGCGACATGGGCGGCTTTAGTTATATGGAGTTTATTGTACCTGGCCTTATAATGATGTCGGTCATTACTAATTCCTATTCCAACGTAGCCTCTAGTTTTTACTCAACAAAGTTTCAAAAAAGCATTGAAGAGCTTTTAGTTGCACCTGTACCTAACTACATCATTGTTCTAGGTTATATGGGTGGCGGTATGACGCGCGGTATTATGGTGGGCTTTATAGTTACCTGTGTATCGTTATTATTTGTTGATATTCAAATTCATAATATTTTTGTAATTATGGCGACGGTTATTTTAACCTCAGCTGTGTTTGCTTTAGGTGGTTTAATAAATGCAATTTACGCAAACAGCTTTGACGATATAAGCATTATCCCCACCTTCATACTAACGCCACTAACTTACTTAGGCGGTGTATTTTATTCAATTACGTTGCTGCCTGAATTTTGGCAGAATGTATCACAAATCAACCCTATAATTTATATGGTTAACGCATTTCGTTATGGCTTTTTAGGTGTGTCGGATGTTGATTTGAGCGTGGCTCTTGGGGTTATTTTAGTATTTATAACAGCGTTATTTACATTAGCGCTTACATTGATCAAAAAAGGTGTGGGGCTAAGACACTAATGAGTGATGCAAATTCACGTAGTATTGTATCTAATCAAGCGGGTATTCACGAAAAGCTTGATGAAATAGTAAATAAGCACTTAGATGCTGAATTTAAAAAGCCAATTGCAGCGCATACCCAAGCCGCATTTGACGAGGTTAATGCTAAAGTACAAGCCTTTAGTGGCCCGCTTATTTTAGACTCTTGTTGTGGCGTAGGTGAAAGCTCAGCTAACTTAGCTAAGCGCCACCCTGATGCACTTATAATTGGTATTGATAAATCGTCGCACCGATTAGATAAGCACGATGTTGAATATAAGCAAACCGACAGTGGTCAGTACATCTTAGTGCAAGCAGACTTAAACGACTTTTGGCGTTTAGCGGTTGCTGCTAATTGGCAACCTACACACCATTATTTGTTGTATCCAAACCCGTGGCCTAAATCTAAGCATATTCGTAGGCGCTGGCATGGCGCAGCTATTTTTCCATTTATCGTTAAGTTAGGTGGAAAATTAGAAGTGCGCAGCAATTGGGATATTTACGTTAAGGAGTTTGCTCGGGCGCTTGAATTAACAGGCAACCCTTGCGATGTAACGCTTTATGAGTCAGACGATGCCATTACGCCTTTTGAGCGTAAATACTGGGCCAGTGGCCAGCAAAGCCACCGACTCGTTATTAACTTACCTCGCTAAAGTAAGTTAAAGTGCTAATTCTTCTTCTATAACCGTACTAACATGTGACACTGGGTGGGCAAAGTAGTTGCCTTGCATTAGTGTCACATTCGCCTTTTTAAGTGCGGTTACTATGGTTGCATTTTCTACCGACTCTGCCATTAATTGCAAACCAAGTTGATTAGCAAAACTGGCTATATGTTCAATAAATAAATAGATATCTTTGTCATTCACTATTTGCTTTATTAGTGCACCATCTAGCTTAATACCGTCCACTTCAAGCTTAAGTACGTTTGATATATTTGAATAACCACTACCAAAGTCATCAATAATAACCTTAACGCCTTTCGTTTTAACCATTCCAATAAATGCTTTTACTTCAGAGAAGTTGGCAATAGCTTGGGTTTCTAAAAGCTCTAGTGTGATATTACCAGGATGCGGGTAGCGCTTAAGTTCGTCCGCAATAAACTCACTTAAATTAGGGTCGAGCATATCTTGTGCTGTTATATTTAAACTCCAGCAAATATCGGTTTTTCTAAAGCGACTAACACATTGTGAAAATATAGTACGGGTAAGTATTCCGTCCATTCTTGAGCGAGTAACAACATTTAAAAATGCATCAGGTTTTAACACTTCCCCTTGCGCCGTTACCATTCGAGCTAAACATTCGTATTGAACGACCTTGTTGGTATTTGTATCAATAATGGGTTGAAAGTAAGGCACTATACGGTTGTTATCAAACGCTTCACGCACCTCTTTAGCCATTTCAACATTGTATTGATATTGCGTTTTTACATCGTGTAGCGCTTTTGAGTAGTTAACTACGCTATGCCTGCCTTGTTTAGCTTGCAGCGCCGCTATATGAGCGTTTTCAAGTAGTAGCGATTTATTGCCACTGGCAATACCTGCACATAGAGTTATATAAATAAAAGGGTCAGTTAACACTGGGGTATTAAAGTTATATGTTTTTACGAGATCGGTAAATTCGTCATTACTCATTTCTTTAGGAGCGAGTAATACTATTTTGTTGGTTGCTAGTCTGTATATATGGCAATGCGCAGAGCTTCTGAGTTTAAAGTGAATAAGTAAGTTTTTCATTACTTTGTCACCCACTTCAGTGCCGTAGAAACTGTTTATATCTTCTATTTCATTAACCCAAATAACGGCTAACTGCATGTGATGAGCATTACTTTTTTTAATAAAGTACTCAAGAGCAATATGATTTGAAAAACCAGTACTTGAGTCAGTTGCTAAAGAGCGCTTTAGTAAATAAATATATATGGCGGCAACTAGTATCGCGATAAAAAAGAAGAAGCTCGCCATGGCAGCTGCTTTTGATACGCTTTCTTTAAGTTTCTCGTTTAAATTGTAAATAGTTATATCGGCACCCGTTAAATAGGTATTGCCGTTAATAGGGTCAACGTAAGGAATAAAAATAGTTTTAAAGTGGCCCCACTGATCGCTCGATATTTCAAATACAGGCTCGGTTGAGTAAAAAGCACTTATATTTGCATCGGTAGCTTCAGGGTAGAGATCTAAAAATTGAGTTACTTTGCCATTATTCTGATCGTCTTGCGTGTAGCTTGATGAGCTAAAAAGAACCTTTCCGTCTTTTAAAATCATTGAATACACATAAGCAATATCAAGTGCTTGAGCAAACTCAGAGAGCTGTTTACTCTTATTTTGATAGTAAGAAAAACTTATGTTGTCGCCTTGATTAACCGCACTTAAGTAATTTTCACCTAGAATATGTTTAACGCTGGTGGCGGCATTAAGTAAGCGATTATCAACCGACTGCATTATTTCAGCACGCGTGGTTTGGTAAGTGTAGTAAACATAGGTAAGCAAGCTTATTAAAAATAAGCTAAAGCCTGCCACTATCCAACTAACTTTGACTCTTCCTTCTGGCATATGTGTCCCTTTTTTGTTATCAAATTTATTATACCCAAAATAAGTAAATGCCCAATAAATAATTAGGTTTGGTAGAGTTTTAATTAAGTTATCATTTTTTTGTCATCGCTTTGATTGCTTTTATAGGTTTAAACGAGACATTTTAGTTATATTGCAGTAAAGTTAGCGCAATTTTTAAAGAAACACGATTGCTCTAAATGTCCTAATAATTAGGCGTTTTTGATGGGTAAGCGCGTGTTTTAGCTACACACACTAGGTATTGAGATGGATCAAAAGCGTTGTGCCGTCGCCTCTAAAGAAAGCCTTAAGCGTATATTTACTGTACCTGAAGCGCCAGACTCAACTTTAAGCAAAATCGAGCTTGAAATTTCGAGTAATTTAGCAGGTTTTCTAAACGAAAATATAGCGGCAATTGAAAAACCATTACATGAAATCGAAAAAGATTTTCAGTCGGCAGTGATCCCAGAGGATCCAACGTTTGTATCTGCTTATGCCCAAGACATAATGGAGCAACTTGTTGCACATTCTGTGCATACAGCTGCGCCTAGCTTTATTGGTCACATGACCTCTGCCTTGCCGCATTTCTTATTACCGCTGTCAAAATTGATGGTAGGGCTAAATCAAAATCTAGTAAAAATAGAAACGTCTAAAGCGTTTACGCCTCTTGAGCGTCAAGTGCTTGGAATGATGCATCATTTAGCTTATGGGCAAGAAGATTCATTTTATTCTAAATGGATGCACAGTGCTAAAACCTCACTAGGTGCATTTTGCTCTGGTGGAACGGTTGCTAATATTACTGCGCTTTGGATTGCGCGAAACCGCTTATTAAAACCCGATGGCGATTTTAGAGGTATCGGCGCACAAGGCCTAATTGCCGGTATGCTGCATTACGGCTATAAAGGTTTAGCAGTATTAATATCAGAACGCGGACATTACTCGTTAGGTAAATCGGTTGATTTACTCGGTATTGGCCGCGATAACTTAATTGGCATTAAAACCTGCGAAAATAATAAAGTTGATGTAGGAGCTATGCGCGAAAAAGCACGTGAGCTTGAATCGCAAGGCATTAAAGTAATGGCGATTATTGGGGTAGCGGGTACAACCGAAACCGGTAATATTGACCCACTTGATGAAATGGCCGACTTAGCACAAGACATTAACTGCCATTTTCATGTAGATGCTGCATGGGGAGGAGCGACCCTTTTATCGAACACGCATCGCCCTTTACTTAAAGGGATTGAGAGAGCAGATTCAATTACCATCGACGCACATAAACAAATGTATGTACCAATGGGAGCGGGCTTAGTTTTATTTAAAGATCCCGCTGCAACTGATGCAATAGAGCATCACGCTGAGTACATATTACGTAAAGGTTCAAAAGACTTAGGTAGCCACACGCTAGAAGGCAGCCGACCTGGTATGGCAATGTTAGTACATGCTTGCTTACGTGTTATTGGTCGTAAAGGTTACGAAATGCTGATTGATCGAAGCATCAAAAAAGCACATTACTTTGCTGATTTAATTAAGGCTGATGAAGACTTTGAGCTTATTTCGGAGCCTGAGTTGTGCTTATTAACGTATCGTTATGTACCTAAGCAAATTAAACAAGCAATAGCCGATGCTGATGCGGCAACTCGGTTAGATATTTTTGCTTCACTGAACCGTTTTACTGCCAGTATGCAAAAACGTCAGCGAGAGTCTGGTCGCTCATTTGTATCACGTACTCGTTTAACGCCTTCTAAATACGACAATCAACCAACAGTTGTATTTAGGGTGGTACTAGCTAACCCGCTTACTTCAGGTGCTATTTTAAAAGAGATATTAGCTGAGCAAAAAGAGTTGGCAGCAACAGATCCGGTATTCAAAAAATACTTAAGAAAGTATATGTAATCTAAATACAAAAAAGGGTCCATAAGGACTAATGCCGATCATTTAAGAATTAGTTAATAGCAATTGAACGATCTTCTAGGTATGTAAGAATCCGAATTCTTTTGTAGAATTCGGATTTTTTTATGCAACTTTCTAATGCTCTCGATATTATTAACAACATCAAACTGTAGTGGTCAATAAAATTTGGCCACAGTTTTAGAATCTTGATATCTAACCTCAGATTCATTTGGCGCTAAACCGGCATTATAATGATGCGGCCTAACGTTGTTGTAATATCCGTTGATATAATCACTAACGCTATATTTAGCATCTATAAAATTTCCATATCCAACCTTTGGCATCCATTCCGTTTTAAAGCTTCTAAAAAATCGCTCCATTGGTGCATTATCCCAACAGTTTCCACGCCTACTCATACTTTGTTTGATTTTATAGCGCCATAAACGTTGACGATATTTTAAACTGGTATAGTGACTACCCTGGTCTGAATGAAACATCAGTCCTGTCGGTTTTCCTCTGCTTTCATACGCGAGTTCAAGCGCTTTTAGCGTTAAATTAGTATCTGGCGACAACGACATGGCCCAGCCAACTACTTTACGTGCAAATAAATCAATAATAACGGCTAAATAAGCCCAGCGATTACCTACCCAAATATACGTCACATCACCGCACCACACGGTATCTGGCTCAACAACATCAAATTGTCTATCAAGCAGATTTGGAATTTCAAGGTGCTCATTACCGCCGCGTTTATATGAATGTTGAGGTACTTGGCAGCTTTCAAGCTTTAATTTAACCATTAGCTTAGCAGCACGATAACGACTCAATTCAAAATCATTGTTCGTTGCTATTGCCGCGATTGTCCGCGCCCCAGCTGAGCCGCCGCTCATTGCATGTATTGCTCTAACTTCAGCCTCTAGCCTTATTTGTTCTAGTGTCGGCGTTGTATCCCTTATAGCCCAATATTTATAGCTGCTACGATGCACATTGAATACGTTACACAGCACGCTAATTGGGTAACGCTCTCGTTGATTTAGTTTCTCAATTAACGAGAATTGTTCAGGGAGTCGGACATCAAGAGAGCGGTAGCCTTTTTTAATATATCCTTTTCTAATTCAATGCGTTGGATTTGCTTTTTAAGTTC
>NZ_AUTP01000302.1:0-15985 GCF_000498075.1 Pseudoalteromonas sp. TAB23 | reverse complement strand
GCAGCTAAAATGCCGCCTATCATTGGAAGGTTTGATGTTTTCTGATTCATATGGATACCTCGTTAAATTATGGTATTAATGTAATTCATGTACCTAGGTACGGAGTCAAGAGCGTTTTTTATTAAAGTAATAAAATGTATTTTGACCATGCTCAATATGACCTTGATTTAGAGCAGGCTCTTTCATCTAGCGCTATAGTGATATGCAATTCGAGAGATAAAACGAAGCCGATAGTTCGACATAGGAACAATGGGTAAGGTTTGGCGGTGTTGATAATTTGTTTTTAAGTGACAGGCAGTATAAAAAAATCAGCTGAAATTTGACACTTTATGGCTGTAAAGAATCGATAATAGGGCAACATGTATCATCTTCGTTACTTTGACATTGGCCGATATGTTCTAAGAGTGCTTTTTCTAAAAGTAATAAATCGGCTTGTTTGGTTTGAATAGCCACTAATTTTTTTTTCGCTAACTCTTCTACTTGGTTACAGGGACTATCATTAAGTGAAAGTAATCCCTCTATTTCACTTAAGGTGAATCCTAACTCCTGAGAACGCCTAATGAAACGAATTCTATTTACCGTTTCTGTTGAATATTGTCTATAACCCTGTAAAGGTTTAACGGGTTGTTTTATTAGTCCCTTACGTTCATAAAAACGCACGGTTTCAATATTGATCCCGATTTCCTTTGCTATTTTACTGATGGTTCTAGACATTAATTGTCCTTACTGAGAGTATCATAGTGTTAAATACATTTATTATTGTAACTTGTTTTATCCGTTCTTTGTGTTGCTAATTGACTCGATACCGTTGAGTAAACCAACTAAATCTATTTCTTTACGATCTTTATTAAAAGCATATTCACCGTTTAAATTAATATGCTGCCAAGCAACAGGCGATAGTCTAGAAATAAGTTCAACCACGTCTTGCCTGCCATTTCTTTCTTGTATTTGCAGAAATGCCGAAAGTAACGCGGAATTATAATAAATAATGCAATTAGATATGAGCCTAGCGCAGTCGTTCCATTGAGATACTTGGTAATCATTTCCTCCACGGAATTTGTTACCATTAACTGAAGTAATTGCCCGTTTTAATTGATGGTATGCTTCACCTCTGTTCAATGCTTGTTGAACATAATGGCGCAGCGTTGAATTATCAACATACTCTAAAACGTAGATAGACTTTATTAAACGATCGTACTCATGCAAAGCTGACAATGTACGGCTCTTGCCGTTACTTAATTTTCTAATGATAGTGCTTTGGGTAGTAGTTTTACGGCTCAATGAGCAAACAATATGTTGAATTTCATTCCACTCTTGTGCAATTAATTTATGATTAATTTCTTTCTTTAATTGAATACAGCCACCATCCTCTTCAGTCACTTCAAACAAATCAAAAAATACTCGTTTCATTTTTGCGTATCGAGGGGCAAACGTGTAACCAAAGAAGTCCAAAATTGCGAAGTTAACATTATTGGTACCATGCGTATCGGTCGATAAGGTATTTGGCTGTATATCTGATGAATTGTTATAAAGTAAGTCGAAAGCAAAGTGGCCTTCATACTCATTTGCACCAATAACTTGCGTACTCACTGGAACGTGATTTGAAACAAGTGTTAGCGCAGAAACCCCTTTGCCTTTTGAAAAATATTTAGATGAATAACGCGCCTTAAATGTATTAATACGGCACTCGAATTTTTGACCATCAATACTTGAAAATAATTGGTTATCATCCGCGTGGTAATAAGCAAAAATTGGCAAAGTGGCGATTGCATTAGAAACCTGATCATTAGATTGTGTTAACGTCTCATATCTAATATAGCTATCATCCACACTACGTAATATCCCCATGGAACGGTCGGAGATATTCGCCATTTTATATAAGCCATAATTAGTACCATTAGCTAATATGCAAGCGATTAGATCTTCCTTATTAGCCGGTGATTTTTCTTTGTTGACAGAAATGTGAGTGAACGATTTTAGAAAGTCAGTCTTTTGGTCAACAAAGAGCATTAGTTCAACAATGCCCATATGTTGGATTTGATTATAAAGGGGGTTTTCAATACTTTCTTGCCATCGGTTGTTCGGAATTGACCACTTAAGTTCAGTCTTGCCAGGAATAAATTCAACGTACTTATTATCGCCACTAAAAATATGCTCACTCACTTCCTTCAGCTTGGCCTCTAATTGTTGATTTTTATCGGCTAGTGTTTGGTTGATGGGAGTAGCGAGTTTATCAAGCCCTGAATTTTCAATTATTTCAGTTTTGTGCTCCCATTCTTTAGGTTGAATAAGATCTGAGGCTAAACTACGATTATTAACGCTTTCTTTAACCGTCATTGTATTACTATGAAACAGTTGCTCTGCCTTACGGTAAAGGAAATATTCAAAACGATTAGCATTTAACTTGATATTGTCACCTTCAAAATATTCGCGGTCACTTTTAGGTACCACATCGATATTAATCGTTTTTATGGTTTTGAATTCGCTTAACTCTTCGTGAGCCGTAGTGTATTGTTCGCGTAATTCGTCCTTTAAGTGAATGAACTCAATATCAATAGACATAAAGAGTGAGCGGATCAGTTTTCTAATTTTACTTGATTGTTTATCGATGAACTGCCATTCATATTGTAAGCGTCTAGCTAACGACACCTAGCCTTTCTTAATGTTCCAAGGTAACAGCGCCTCAAGGTTATCAGGCTGCTCAGCTAGGTGCTGTAAGCAACTAGAAATATAGTCATGCACCACAAGGTCATTTGCCTTCGCCGTTTCAACAAGGCTATAAAGTACCGCACTGGCATGTGCACCCTTGCTGGTATTTGAGAACAACCAGTTTTTTCGCCCTATCACGAAGGGTTTTATGGCTCGCTCTGCGCGGTTGTTATCTATTTTAAGTCTGCCATCATCAAGGTACCGCCGGAATTTTTCAAATTGATTTATCGCGTAGTTAATGGCTTTACCTAGCGCCATTTTGGGCGGGATTTTATCTTTGTGTTTGAGCAACCATTGGTATAACTCGTCAACAATAGGTTTGGCTTTTTGTTGTCTAACAGTGTACTTCTCTGTGGCTGGCTTATCTTTGATGGCTTGCTCAATACCGTAGAGCTTACCAATGAGGTTGAGCGCTACATCCGCTTTGCCTGTTTTCTTATTATTGCCTTTCGCTTCGATGAATTTACGACGCATATGAGCAAGGCATGCAACCAGTGTTGCCTGAGTTTGCTCATAAGCCTTGTAACCATCAACGTGCATGTAGCCTTGGTAACCATCAAGAAAATCAACCGCACATTGGCCCGCACGGCTGTTATGATAATCGAACAGGACAATATTAGTGCTTTTACCCGGTTTATCATCACCGCAACAATACAGCCACATATAGCTTGTCGCTTTATCTGCGTTGATGACGTTTAACGGGGTTTCATCGCCATGGATAACTGCTTGCGATAACAACACCTCTTTTAAGCGTTGATACAGGGGTGACAACAATTGTGCACAACGTAGCATCCAGCTCGACATGGTTTGCCTGCTTAATTCTATACCAATATCGCCTAACATTGTTTCTAGGCGATAAAGCGGTAAGCCAAACTGGTATTTACACGTGATTATTTGACTCAGCAAGCTGGCCGTTGCGATACTTTTTGGAATGGGTGATGCGGGCATCGGGGCGGATTTCACCACACAATCAATACCTTCTTGCTCACAGTGACGGCATGTATATTTCGGGCGAATCGTTTTAATCACTTTGATATGTGCTGGCACAAAATCTAATGCTTCACTGCTGCTTTCACCCATTTTATGTAAGGTGCTTTGACAGCAATCACATACTTTTTCACCCTCATTGAGGTCAACAATCACGTCTACTCGTGGTAATTGCGCCGGCAGTGGGCGGCGTTTCGGTTTGGCTTTTTCTTTCTTTACTGAGGGCGATGTGGCCAATTGCGATTTATCATACTCATCAAGCGTTTCTTCTGCTTCATTGAATACTTCACCCGCCCCCGGCATTTTTTCTGATTTCTTAGCGTACTCTTTGGCAAGTTTCGCATTATAAGCTTGCAGCAATTCGTGAATTTGCGCATCCTTTTTAGCTAACTCTTCATCTTTTTTAGCGACGACATGTTGCAACTCAAGCAGCATGCGCTTGAGTTGTTCTGGGTCATCAGGAAGTGAGTGTGCATCAAGTTTCATCCCTGCAATTTAACAAAGTTTTATGCACTTTTCTCGTTTGCAGGGCAAATAAAAACGGATGTGTGGCAATGATCGTTTACTGTTAATTAGATCATAGATTGATACTGCAATTCTTCATGGCCAAGCACATCATATCCCGACAACAACCAATCCAGTTGCCCAGAGCTGAGTTCAAATTCTTGCAAAGTGGCTTTATTTGGCCATTTGAACTTTTGTTTTTCGAGTCGCTTATACCACAAAGCAAACCCTGTTTTATCCCAGTACACTAATTTGAGTTTATCTTTCGCTTTGTTGCAAAACAAAAATAGCGCGCCAGTGTAGGCATCACGTTCAAGCTCGCCTTCAACGATGGCGACCAGACCATCAATCGATTTTCGAAAATCCACAGCATCGCGGTGTAAATAAATACGCTCGGGTTCAACAAACATTTTCATCAGGCAAACTCGCGTAACAATTGGCTGAGGTAAGTTGCAGGCGTTGTTGATGGCAAGCTGACTTTTACTTTGCCAACAGTGAGGGTTATCGGCTGTTGCGGCTTGATAACGTCAGGTTGTTTAGTGATTTTGGCGCGAACAAAATTGCCAGGTAATGCCTTTAGCTTGTTTTTTGCGGCATAAAAAGTTGTTTTTGATAAAGTATTTTGCTGACAATACTCAGTGATAGTTAAATCACTCGATTGTTGCTCTTCTATAATACTACGCCATTGCTCAAGGCTACGTGTTTTTCTCATAGCTACCTCTTAATTGAAATTCAGGGATAGCTTAATAGTTTTGACGAGTTACTTGCAGGTGCACTTGGCTAGACGCTTACTTCATATTCACGTCCATCAAAGTCAGTATTATCTAAATGGTCGCTTAACAACTTAATACTATCGGCAGGGATCAGTTCAAAAGCTTTCTTACGCACATCACCAAAACTAAGGTTATCGTCCATATCTGTATCGATAAAATACTTTAACAAGCTACCAGCGGATTTTAATTTGGTTCGAACAATAGTGACATCCTCTACAATGCGTTGTTTAGCATAGCCCTTAGCTGATTCCGTCAACTTTCTAATCATATAGATAAAGGCTGATACTAAATTGTCGTTAGTTTCGCGGTATCTAAAAAATAAATAGCACACAAGATATAAGATGGTCTGGCTGTCATCGTGTCTTCTGAGCTTATAAACGGACTTATGTTTGACCAAGGAAGCATAATACTCAAGGTTCTTAGGGGATAATTCGAGTTCAGCAATAAGTACCTTAATTTCAGGGTAAAGTGAACGTATGATTTTATGCGTCTTCAGCTCTTGTGCTATTTGACTAGCCGAAAAATCTTTAGCCATTTTCTTTAATTTGGCTAAATCAGTAAAGGTGCTATTTGATTCAAGTAATTTAAGTAACGTTGCTTTTGTAGGTTGGGCTAAGTTTTCATTGAGAATAGTCTCGATACGATTTCGTTCATTTGATAACACTGTTGAGATAGTGTCTTGCAATGTTGTGTAGCCAGCTAAGGCTATTCTGTTTTGACCAAAATATGCAATGCATTCATCAAAAACATATCTAGGCTCCAAATTGATTTTTACAACATTATTGAGCCTTCTAAGCAACGGTTCCTTATCTATTTTACTTTGAAAAATCGAAAAGCCAGTATAGCTCAGTAACTTTTTAATTAATGCAGTTTTAGTTCTGGGGGGTAAATCTTCAGTATCAATATATTTATCATTGAAATACTTGGTTTTAATATAGTTATAATCAGCTTCAACATCAGCAAACGTAAAGTTAAACACTATAGGTCGTGATCTGAAGTAACCTAATAGTAGAATAAAATATATTCGTGTTTCAGTTTGTCTTAGCGTATTAATTAACTTCTGTGTTTCTTTATCTATAGAGAAGTAGTCTTCTCTATCTGCTCGGCTAAAGTTTGGTAATGCGTAAAGCTCATTAATTTCAGACTGTGTGAGAATTTGAATACGTTTTGTTAGTTGAGCAGCAATGATGATAAGCCTTTAAAATTATTTTTTGATAATCATACCTCAAATAAGTGATCAAATAATAACCTTAATGCCGATTTCGAGGGGATGGGCACAAAACCCCTATTAGTCGATTTGTATGAATATACGTCCGAGAGTAAATAGGTATCCAATCAATTACCTTACAATGCACTACACGAATCATTCGTGTAATTCTTTACTAATAAGGGATGTACTTACTAAAGCATACGCTCCGCATTCCAATGGAGTGCACTGAGCGTACGTTAAAATCTAGTTTCCATCTTATAAAGAATGCCTTTTTTCTATTGCAAATTTTAATGCGTTTTGGACAGCTTCATTTTGTGAATATCCATCATTCTGATACCCATCAACCCAAGCTTGGTAGTAGCTTTCATTATCATCAGATAAATCAAATACTTTTAGGGTTCTTCCATGAATACCAATGATAGTATTTTTAATGTCATACATAAACGTACCAAATTTAACTGGTGATTTTTTGAATTTACCATCATGATCAACTATTGGATTTTGCTTTTGATTTAGATTTTTTAACATACGGTTACTCCTACATTCCAATTATTTTGTTGATTTATCTTTTTTCATTCTTAAGCTTTAGTGAATTTACCTCTTGCTTAGCATCTCGACCATGCTTTTCGTGCATTGCGTCCTGTCTCATGCTGCCATCTTCTCTTCGGAAATCGTAATCTTGCCAGTTTCTAAGCTCTTCTTCCGCCTGTTGAAGTTCTTGTTCGACTTTTGTTATTGTTTCTTTAATGGTTTCTTCTTTCATTATTAGTCCTTTCGGTTTGTTTACTTTAGACTTTGGAATATTCCAATCACACTAATTTAAATTTATTTACTGTCCTATCTCATGCTTCATGCCGCAAATCATTCTCTTTTAAAAAGCCCACGTCATTCAATTTGAAACGCCGTGAGCTTTTTAGTATGTATTACATAATTACCAATTAAACGATCCTTTAGTGCGGCCACCCGCATCATCTACGGCTTCATAGGACACGTTCATAGTTGGGTATTGTGATAACCTAAGTTGAGTTGAAGCAGCACCACGACCTACATACTCACCATTAAACCACCAGTCATAACCAACTACATAGCCATCTTCGTCTTTACAGGTTGCCGTAATACGAATTGTACCCGAACGTACTAACTGAACACTCTGACAGGTTGGCTTTTTGTTTTCAAACACTTCGTATCGTTCATTAATTTCAGTTTCTTGGCCATACATGCTGGTAGCAATAACCTTTATGTCATAAATACCCGCTTCCTCAATTTCAAAACGATTCATTGGGCTTCTTGGCGGTTTAACTTCAACTTCGTCTCCATTTATAAACCACTTGTAGTCAATGATGAAATCTCGTGGGTGACCGCCTTTAGTTTGGGCGCGAGCTACTAACCCCAGTGGTGCACGACTATAACGGTTCGATGGAAAGTGAACTAAACTCCCTTGCACTGGATCAGCTTCAAGTACGTCAATAAACTTACTTATCTCTTTTACTTTGCCTCTACTATCCGTCACTTTGGCCTTAATTTCATGCACACCCGGCGTTTTGACGAGTAAATTAGAGTACATGCGGGTTGGATTCGTTATCTCAATATTGTCACTTTCCAACCATTCATAGGTATAAGTAACTCCTGGCATAAACTTATGTTTTTGCAATATCATGCCTGTGATGTTTGCTGGCGCTACTAAGATATTACTTCTTATATCAATAGTCGTTTCAGGAAACTCATACACCCAGCTCTCTAAATTACGTTGAGTTTCACGATAAGTAGCCTCTTTATAACCATCCACCCATGCCTTTAACACAAACTTCAACCGGTTGTTGTCATCAAGATCACTTTCAGTAGGCGTGTACTCAAACGACACATCGTTTTTCAATTGGCCATTAGGCAATACCCATTCATATTTAACAGGTAAATCAACGCCACCGTTTAAGTTTAACACCTGTCCTTCTACATCTATTGTCGTGCCCATTTCAACGAGATGAGGTGCACGTATCTGTGCCATCACTGGCCTTGGAGTTACAGGACGCGCATAGTAACGAGCTTCGGACCATGCCTGCTCCCCCGCTGCTTCAGTTGTTGTACTGAATCTGAATCGACCCATAATGAGCGCTTGTTCGCCTTTAGCTATAAATGACTGTACAGGCGCACCTTCAAACCATGTTTTACCCTCATCATGCGACCATTGAGCTTGTCCGTCATATGTATGAAGGGTCGTATTGTAGTCGAGCATATTGAGCTTAAACTCTTGCCCTTCGTATACTTGAGATGGTCCTTTAATCACTAAGCTTGCTTTGTCGTAACCACTAATTTTAAGTGGGGTGCTAACTGACGCTTCACCCGTGTTTTTGTTTGTAACCGTTGCTCTAACGTACTTATCTCCAGCAGCTTGCATTAAGAAAGGTATCGCGTTACGCCCTTCGTACTCTTCTAGCACTGACCAATCAGCAAGGTTCTCTGAAATCTCCCATTTTGTATCATTGCCGGCAACCATATCTTCTATCGTTTCATAGTCATAACGAACTAGTGTGGTAAACGGCACTTTTCCGCTTACTTGTGAGCTCCTTAATTCACCATCTACTCCAGTACCCAAAACTATTCTCATGAATATAGGGGTCGATATAATTTTCTTTTCATATTCTTTATGTGGCGATTTGACTGACGCGACAGCATAGAAACCATTACTTTTGCGGAAAATATCAGCAATAGCAACCGTGAACTGAGCTTGTCCATTTTCATTATTCGATTGTGTATCCGAAATTACTTGTTCTTCACCTCTGTTATTTTTATACGCTAAATAAATATCCCATTCGCCCATGGTGCTTGCATCATATTTACTTATTTTTTCTTTCCAATTCCATTCTCCCATGAACGCCGTTACTTGAACTTCATCTGTGCTTAATACATTGCGTTCTGAGTCCATGCTTAAATTTATAGCCACTTTACGAGATGGTAATACAATAACTTCGCCTGTCGAACCTGCTAAATGTTCATCTGATAGCGTGTAGGCGGCATTTATTGCCAGCGGATAGCGGTCAAACACTTTTCGCTTATCAACATCGTCATCACGAATAATGCCAAGTAGCTCATATATCGGCTTGTGGCTCCTCTGTGCCATGTATTCAGACGATTCATACTCACCACGACTTACATTGATGTTTAACTCCCCCGCGACGTGTTGAAGCCTATAGCGTGCTAAAACGGGATTTTCTGGGATAACACCATAAACACCTTCTTTAAGTTCAATAATAGGGTTTAAATCAAATGCCATTTGTTCAGCAGTTTTAATATTGTATTCAAACTCGCCAGCTTCTACTTTTACTTCATTACCATCAGGGTTAACAACATAAGCGCTGTAGCTAACCGTATTATCAAGTTCATCATGTATAGACCCCGTAACAGTCATAGCCCAGCCTTGATAGAGAGCGTCCATGCCTTTAGGTAGGTTGTCTAATTTGACGTAACAGCCTTTTCTAGCATCTCTTGATATTTCAATAGCTAAATCTTTAGATGCCACAAAGTTACAAAGATACTGGCTTTGGTAGATCTATAACGTACCGCGCTGAATATATTGGTAAAGATCATGTGTGCCAGTGTCTTTAGATTTAATACTGAATTTTGACGGCGCATACACATATTTCTCTTCAGTTTGACCTATATTGCCAAACGAATCTTTCGCTTTTACAATCAGTTCATAGGTATCACCGGGCGTTAGGTTATCTAAATTTCCATCAAAGAACTTAACGTAGCTTTTAGCATCAATTGGATCATCCACTAAAGTAAGTGGTACACCACCAAATGTAGCCTCTATTATTTCATTTTTTGTATCCCACCCTGGATTTGTTACAGCGCCAAAGTCACTGGCAAAGTAAAATGGATTGGTACTACGAGATTTGTCACGTAAATATGTTAATTGAACTTCAGGGGCAAAGCGCTGCAAGTAAAAAATGGGGTTTTCATAATCAGTACCGTTATCGTAATAGTCACGCAGGTTCAAACTGAACTTAAAAGCACCATCTGACAATGGGGTCATATCGTAGTGATAAACAATGTAATCACCCACCAGCTCGGTTTTGGTCGGTGGGAGTCGATTATCTTCACTCAAGTTTTGTTTTGAGCTACTAAAATAGAATGTATTGTTATCAATCTTTACTGATTGTTGAAATCTTATGTCTTCAATTTCTTCGATTATTAATGCCGAATTTTTTAATTTCCATGTTTCATCATTTTTAATGTTGGTGAATGGCGATTTAACAATAACTAGAATTTCATCCTGTTTAGCTTTAGCACTGCCTTCTTCTAATTGCTTTTCAATAACGCTATCATCGTTTTTGTTGTTAATAACAATTTCATGCAATAAAGGCGCTGTATAATCCCAGCTCAATCCATTTGTAAATGTACCCATGCCCTTGTCTAAAAAGTAAGGGCGGTCAGAATCAATGTCGATTTTCAGGCTAGTATTACCCTGTAACTGGTCTACTTTATTCCCTAACGGTGCTATATCGACAGGTAAAGCACATTTTGTAAAGTTACTCTCTACTGTACAACTCTCACCATTAAAGCTAATGATTTGTTTATACAGCCGAGGCTCAACACTAAATGTAATTCCCTTAACGCTTGCGGTGCTATCACGCAGTAGATGGTTTGCACTTGTTGAGACAACTCCATTGGTAAACTCAATCGTGGTGGCCGTCAACTTAGGTGCTATAGGCTCGACAATATCAACCGCTTTTGAGCCAATTGAAATAGGCATAGATTCATTCTCATTGAAGAAAATCTTAATTTCCCAATCAAAGGTTGTAGAACCAAGTTTGTCCGGAAAGCCATTTACCTTGCCAGTCGATTTATCTTCGGTTAAGCCGCTTGGATAATTAGTCCATTCAACCAAACAAAGTGGTGTTTCTTCAGCCCCAACTTTATCAAATGCACGTTTTTTAGCTTGCTCGATACTTGTTGTTAACGCGCAGCCTTGATAATTTGCCATCGATACATACGTGTCTATATCTTGTATTTCATGATAAATAAAATCGTCTGTATACTCTAGCGTAGTCGCCAAGCTATCTTTTGGATCGCGTGGCGTTACTAGAATTTTGTCATGAAATAATGTGAATAACTCATTGTTATACCCAACAACGCTTACTTTAAATTCAGCAAACTGGTCATTTAATGATACTAAATAAGAAGAAAGCATAGCTTGTGTATCAGTAACATCAAAGCTTTGCTTTACGCCCTTGATATTCATCTGTACGTAGCAAAGCCTGTCTTTAAATGTGTCAGAATTTTGTACTTCCTCAAGTGACGAAGTGAAGGCGCTACAGTAGTTAGATGCCTGATCACCTAATCTATACTTTAATTGAAATTTATCTGTAATCGCGTAAGGCGATGTATTAACCTGCTTTGTTCCTTTGTAGCCGCTGAACTTATAATCAGTTATTAGCACCGGTGAATTAGGTGCAGATGAAGCGATCAATAAGCTGCCTTTTGTAAATGTGTTTTGCTTGGTCACCAAGTCTAAGTTGTAGCGACCTCCACTTAAAGCAAAGTCATAAGCGTAATCAACGGTTTTTGTAGTACCTGGCAATATTTCTTTGTTATTAATAAATACACTGCCTTCACTGTCACTACGTAAAGTCACAAAAACTGGGTATTTTCCACTTATGGTACTGCCATCACTTAATTTAATAGGTTTACTATAAAGAGGAAGGTTACCGTCAACGTCTTTGAACACCGCCCCCGTTGCAGGTAAAGTTATTTCTGATAAGCCACTTTCTAAGCCTATTTTTTCTGCAACATAATTAAACCGTAACTCTTTTTCAATTATATTCCCTACATTGTCTTCTGCTAAGACGGTAAGAATGTATATTGAGTTTTCGTCTGGGAATAGCACTGGGTATTCTAATGCATAAAGACCTTCACTAGTTTCGCTGGTGGCTAAGAATACATTTTCGTTAGCTGGGCCACCTTTTAAATTGACAGACTTAATTTTAGATTCATTGTCGTCGGTAAGAGATATCGTAATTTCATCCAATGATTTTATTGTAGCGCCACTTTCTATCGAAAAAACTAAATCAGGTGCCTTTATATCGTTATCAATCGATAAAAGAAGCTTCTCAACATAGTTACTATAATTATCTTTAGCCCAAGCAAACATCTCGAAAGAGCCATGATCTAAATTAGAATAATTAACTGTAGCGACATAATCTGAACCGGAACGAAGTAAAGAAGAAGCTGATATATTTTCAATTACATTGCCGTCCTTTTTTATAATAATTCCAGCACTACCGAGCTTCACTCTATCCCACGTACTGCCCGACTTTAACTCAGTAATACTAAAACTGATTTTTTTTTCTGTTTCATCATGCTCAATTATTTCATTAATTATTGGGTCTTGTGCATCCCACTCCCAAACATGGCTTAAGGTACTGTCAAACATGCTAGTGTTGTCAGAGCTTCGTAAAAGAGGCCTTGAATGGTAATAGCCAACAGTACCTGTTTTATTAAACGCTAAGTTTGTATCTAGTTCACAGGAACTATCCCCAGGTGGAATTTTACATGAACTTCCATACATACTTGCGTATTGTTCGTAACCTCTAACACTTCCTGTAATTCGTATCTTTGATATTATTGTATCGCGCCCATTTTCACCCGAAGCCCTATAGGTTTTAGGTACCCAGCCAACCCCATCAACAAACGCTTCTATATTAGTGCCTTTTGGTGGTAATGTTTTGTCTGTAAATTCAGGGTTTGGAAAGGAAAGAGAGTTACAACGCCACGTACTGTTGTTTGTCCACCCAGCATTTGGATAGTTGAAGTTATTAGAGGTATTTGCTGGACCATAAATTTTAAAATAAGCGAATTCATCATCAACTGAAATTAAACCGCGATTCGTTATACCTGTTGTTGACCCTGCGAATACAGATGCTCCCGGAGCTGCTTTATAGGCCTCTTTCGAGATACGGTATATAGCTTCAAGTGGGTTTTTGTTGATTGGAGTTTTATCGGTAACAGGCCTAAATCCGGCTTGCCCCAAGTAATCACCTGTGTACGTTGGGTCTTCAATTGCAACGATTTTGGGGCTTGGTCCACATTTAGAATTATTATAAAAGTACATCTCTTTTTCAGCACTGTTACCTGCTAAATCGAATACTTCAAAAATTACTTTGTGCTTACTTTGTGCTTACTTTGTGTTCCTGAAGGAAAAAATACAGCTGCATTAGAATTATCCCCCCCTGTTCCTAACATAGCTTTATTCAAGATTGGATAATATGGTACATCGCCTGTTTTATATAACTGACCTTCCTTACCATCTGATTCCCAATATGTTTTATAAATTATTTTATCAATACCAGAAAGGTCATCGGTAATATTACCAAGAGTAAAGTGGCGGTCACTCGTATGACTAAACTTCGGTAGTCCATCTGGAGCATTACCACTGCCATAGGGAAATGACCATGTAAACGCCCCCATTGTTGGGGCCGTAGTGTCAACAATTAAATCATATGTTTCAGAAGAAATTAAATTGCTACTTGCACTTAAAATACTCGCTGTTGCTTGATATTTACCGTCTGCAATAGAGTCTAGTTTTAAAAGTGAGCCGTAATATTCTTTCCCATTAACCGTAATACGATCTGCTGGGCCTAACTTTTCACTAGTTAATGTATTCACAATTTCATTGCTTGAATTTGTGATTGTTAGCTGAACTAAGCGTTCTACACCGGCGCTTAGAGAAAATTGAATATCGTTATTTGTGCCGATATACGCTTCTGTTGGCTTTTGAGTTTTTATAACTTGGTTTGAATCAGTGTAGTTTATTTCAAGTAACTCAGCTGATGCGGTGGGGATTAAACCACCAGCCGTTAGCAATAAAGTTGCCTTAGTGAATTTGTTCATGACAATACCTATTATGGATAATGTAGGTATTCTTAAGCATTGAAAGGGAAATGTTAAAAAATAGGACGCATAAATTAGTACACTCTAGCTTATGCGTTTTTTATGATACGGGACTATTAGTTTGTAAATTAAACTGTATGCATTTGATTTACATCATAATTATCCACAAACCTTTTTAATTGGCCATATAGCTATATTCTTCCATAAATTAAACATCAAATTTATATTGAAAGAATTATTTTGAAACTCTGACTTCTCAACCTTGTTTTGAGCTACACCAATGTAGATATAGATAACCAAGATAAAAAATATGATGCTTCCATACTTTTCATTTACGAGCCAAATTAAGTCTCCTAGTGCATATAGGATTATAAAAGGTCCACCCATATATAAAACGTACTTTAAAAAACCAATAAAATGAGTTTTTATTCCCTTCAATAATTTCGATACTTTTGACTTTATACTCATATAACGCTACCTGTCTGCCAAGTTTGAAGTAGATATAATTAACCGACACTGTGCCGTTAAAACGTAGAGGTGTTAACTGTATGACCTCTAAATTATGGCGGTTAATCCTGATTAGTGGCACTAAATCAATCTGTGCACGTTAATTTCTGGCCATAGAGCGTGATTTTAACATCACCACGTTGATGAAAGTTTAAGTAACCATTCTGCAATGGCGCAACATCTTCAATATCGAATGGCCTTAACAAGATGCCTTCATCGGTAGTTACAGGCAGATTAGCCATGAGTTCATAAGTAAACCGTTGTTTATCTGAACTACTTACTAATAATTCTAAATAAGGCTTTTCACCATCCACAAAGATGGGCTCACCTTTAACGTTTATTTAATTAGTAACGGTTTTTATAATCTGCTCAGTCGGTTCGTACTCTATTTCAAGTGTCGAAGATATGAGTTGGCTTTCGCCAGTGACTATAAACTGCCATTTTTCACAAGCTGAAACTCTGGATATACTGGTTATACTTGCTGCAAGCAATCCAATTTTAATGATATTCATATTAGACCTTTCATGTGGATTTTTTCTAACCTTACTTAGTATCAAGTGCAAATAAAAAAATTACAGATAGCATTTATAGCCTCTGTAAAATTTAATGTTGTGGTAGCCGGTTGATATTATTTGACGAAATCATGTGTTATTAACTCAAATATTGGAAAGCAGTTATGAAACTTAAAAAGAGTAATATTGTACTCGCTTTAGCCGCAGCCTCGGTACTCAGTGGATGTGGTAGTGAGGAAGATGAAAAAAGTGGTGGATTTACTTTTCCAGAAGACACAACTCCCGCATCAATTTCTATTGAGGCGTCAAAACTTATTAATGAGCCCGCTGACTCAGTTTTAGATAGTAGTGTTCGCTTGTCTCTCTCAAAAGCAACAAAAGAAGAAGTGACATTAAGCTATGAAGTGACCGCTATTACAGCGAGTGCGGGAGTCGATTTTGAAGTGACTGCGGGTGAATTAACGATTCCAATAGGCTCATTAAGTTCTACTATTTCATTTAAATTGTTACTGTAGTGGCATTGTAGTGGCATAGTTAATTTGGCCACCCATTAAGAAAGAAATGTTATGCTAATAAGCATACAAATTTGGGTGAAAAAATGACGAAATTAAAACGCGCAACGTATTCTGCGGCAATCAAATTAGAAACAGCTCAGCTTGTAGTTGACCAAAGTTATACTCAAGAAGAAGCAGCCAAAGCGATGGGGGTGGGTAAATCAACCGTCAGTAAGTGGGTTACTCAATTAAAGCAAGAGCGGAGTGGCCAGACACCATCTGCTTCACCAATGACGCCCGAACAAATTGAAATCCGCGAACTTAAAAAGCAAATCCAACGCATTGAATTAGAAAAGGATATATTAAAAAAGGCTACCGCTCTCTTGATGTCCGACTCCCTGA
>NZ_AUTP01000301.1:0-22040 GCF_000498075.1 Pseudoalteromonas sp. TAB23 | reverse complement strand
TCAGGGAGTCGGACATCAAGAGAGCGGTAGCCTTTTTTAATATATCCTTTTCTAATTCAATGCGTTGGATTTGCTTTTTAAGTTCACGGATTTCAATTTGTTCGGGTGTCATTGGTGAAGCCAATGGTGACTGGCCATTACGTTCTTGCTTTAATTGAGCAACCCATTTACTTACGGTTGATTTACCAACACCCATCGCTTTGGCTGCTTCTTCTTGTGTATAACCTTGGTCAACTACAAGTTGAGCCGTTTCTAATTTGATTGAAGCGGAGTACGTTGCACGATTTAATTTTGTCATTTTTTTCACCCAAATTTGTATGCAAATAGCATAACATTTCTTTCTTAATGGGTGACCAAAATTACTCTACCACTACAAACAAAGAGTACGAGTCAATCGTGGTCGAATTTGATGATGAGAATAATTGGGATGAAAATGTTATATGGGGCGTTGTAACCAGCGCTATCAATATTTTCTGATGTGGGTCCTTTGTGATATTAACGCTGCATACGTTTCATTTATTCAGTTATTTAACCCTCAATACGACATTAATTCCACTCCGCTTGGGGTGTTAAGTTCAAATCAAGGCAATATCATAGCGCGAAATCAACCGATGAAAGCTTTAGGCATAAAGATGGGTGAGCCACACTTCAAAATAAAAGAAGTAATTCAAACCAGTAATGGCCATGTGTGGGGCAGTAATTTCACTTTATTTGGTGATATGAGCAACCGGTTTCATACAGAACTAGAAGAACTAATGTTTGACTGCCACCGCTACTCAATTGATGAAAGCTTTGGTCGTATTGATTCAACCATGGCTCCAAACCCTAAATCATACGCATTACATATTAAAAATACGTTGGCTAAGAACTTGGGCATTGGTGTCGGTGTCGCTCATACGAAAACACTTGCCAAGTTAGCTTCTCATGCTGCGAAACTTAATGAATGGAAAGCTAAAACAAATGGGGTTGCTGTGCTCGATACACCCCTTAAAGTTGATTGGGTACTGCAAAGAGTTAAGACCAGAGATGTTTGGGGGGTAGGTTCTAAAACAGCCGAAAAGCTCTCTTCACTGGGAATAACGTCGGGATTAGAATTAAAGAATTTTAATGTAGTAGAAGCAAAACGAAAATTCGGTGTTGTTTTATCTCGAACTATACAAGAACTCAATGGTGTGAATGCAGTGGAGCTTAAGGACCTAAACGAAGGTCGCGATAGTATTTGTGTTTCTAAAAGCATGGGTAAGCTTGTTTCTGATTTAAATGAGCTTAAAAGCGCACTTTCTTCACATGTTTCAACTGGAGCCGGGAAGTTAAGACGGTTTGAATTATTCACCAACAGCATAACAATATTTGTTTCAACGGATGTTTATAGGTCTTCTCAACCACAGCTGAGTAAGAGCATGCAAGTTAACTTGCCGTTCCATTGTGCTGACTGTGATGTGTTGATCAAATACGCAATGTTTGGCTTAAGTCAAATATATCAGGAAGGTTATTTATTCAAAAAAGTTGGTGTGATCTTCAACCAGTTATTGTCAAAGAATGACCACCAGCAACTCAATCTGTTTGTTGATTCAGGCATTTCAAACGTCAATAAAAAGACTACCGTAAGTGATGAAATAAACAGTAAATTTGGCAACAATGTTATCAGATTTGGCGTGCAGGGCTTTAAGCAGGAGTGGAAGCCAAAAGATGGTTTAGCGCCAAAGAGCTACACAACAAACTTAAAAGAATTACCGGTTGCACTTGCTAAGTGATAGTACGTGGCCAATTAACAGGAGAAAACCGATGCTACTCAATTTCATTAGTAAGTTATTCAATAAACCAGCAGCTAATGCTGTAGAAGTTGAAAACAAAATTAACTATCAAGAAGCAACTCAATCTATGGCAGAACCTACACCTATCAATGAAAAGTTATATGAGCATTTTTCAAAGCTTTCAATGTACCAAGGTCAACAAGCTTCAAACTTATACCATGGTGGAGCGCATAAACCAGGATTGCCAGTTAAGGGTACATTGTGGCTTAGTAACAATCACGCTGAGGCAAATAGATACGCGAACTTTGGGTGTAACAATATACCTAACCTTGAGCCTATTGTTTTTAAAACTCAACCAAGAAGAGCCTTAAAGCTATTAAGTTTTCCGGGGAATCATGTAGACATCTTTATGGAAATTTATGGTGGAACATGGTCTCACTCAGAGTTACATAAAGACATTGTTCAAATCTATAATGCAGGGAAAATAGATTTTGATGGTTTTTATAGGCCTCGTACAAATGAATATTTTGTAATAAATGTAGAAGATAATTTGGACTTTATTGAGGAGCAATGCATAAAAGATTAAAATATCGTTTTTGGTTTTGGCGCTTATTTTGTCTTCGCAGGCTGCGCCAGAACCATTCTATCTAATTCTAAAAATCCATCCAATGCCATCAGTAGGGACTAATCTAGGTCGCATTTAATTTGTCCCTTCCGTGTCTATAGAAGTGGAAAAACTGCCAGGCGTATATTGCTTAGCTGAAAAATTGCAACCAGAATAGGGGCATGAGTAGCGTTCTCTCTCTCCACCAACACCGTTTGGATTATGTTCTGTTAGCAAAAAATCTTCTCGACAGCCGGGGCATGTAATCTTCTCTTCGCTGGTTTCCATAAATAATACTCTGTTAATAAATTTGGATGTAATAGTACCAAATAATTCAATGGGTACATAAATAAGTGCTTCTTATAAATAATAAGTTTTACTACAGCTTATTAGCTAGTCTATTTGGATAAACAAAGTCAGAACAATCAATGCATTTTATTTTACGTGCATCAGGATGTTGCGGGTTGATAATAAAATTATATTCTTGCGGGCATAGGCTTGATGGTACTTGAAGCACTGCAGAGTCTCCATTCATTAAAAAGTCACTTCCAAGTGACTGAGTATCTGCAGCATAAGGGTACGCGTTCCAACCGGTAGGAAGCTCACCCTCCACTAACCTTAGTACCTTTAACGTATCTGGTATTTGAATAAGAACGACACTCAAGTTTTCTTTTAGTATTTCTTGTGAATCATTAACTAAGCGTTCAAGCATACCAAGCGACCGCGTTGAGGCGGTATAAACGATAGGGGCACCTGCATAATGCCACCGGCCTTCTGCGACCATGCCGCCTAATCCAGAAAGGCAGTTGCTGACATTGTTATATTGTTTGGGGCCGATACGGTACACAATCATTAAGCAGTGAATCCATACTGTAGCCCGTTAATAACTCTGCGTATCAATTCGCGGCCACGGATGCTGTTCATCATTGAACGCGGTGGTTGGTTATCAAATTGGACGTTCGGCGTGTCTAGCCACGTATTCCAGTTGTCGATATTACCGAAATATGCCGCACCAAAGCTTGATAGCCTTGCGACTTCAAGCGCATTCTCACTGATCTGTTTATTTAAGGGTTTTTCTTTGTTGCGTAATAAAGTGCGTTCAGTCGTTCCCAATGCTTTGGCTATAACACCCATTTCCCAATGCATTAACGTAGAAAATGCACGTAAACCGGCTGTTGTGATCCCGATTTGTGCTGTGGCTATTTCAGCCATTGGGTTTGAGTGCGTATTTAATTTGCCAAGCGTCACGACATTGAGAAAGTCTGGCCGTGTGCTCTTTTGTTGTAGTTCGCTCATTATAAATTTACCACTTAAGACATTTGTCTTTAATTGTAGTGACAAGTGTCTGCTTTGGCAATGTGAAAATTTATATATGCCTAGGTGATAGATAAGAATATTACTTTAAACCACTATTCCAATATCACCAACAAACACAACGCCTGTGGTTTTTGGTGTTTATTTAATATACTATGTTGGAATTGGGTGTAAACTAGGTGTTATATGCCATTTGAGAAAGGTCATAAGCCTGTGCGTAGACGGCCTGTTTCTGACGCGGTAAAGCGGCTTGAAGCAAGCAGAAAAGGCGCAGGGAAAATAGAAAGCAAAGCGCAGCTAAAGCACATACTTGCTAATGCTAATCGTGGTGAAACCGCAGAGAGAAACGTAGCTTTAATTTGGTTCTTGTTCGGCTCATTAACGCGCATTGGTGAAACTTGCCAGTTGCTAGTTAAAGATGTTTTTACTAAATCAGGCGAGCTGAAATCTATTTTTAGAATGAGAGCTGATTACACCAAAACCAATCAAAGCCGTGACTGTGCTTTAGTTTTAAAGCAACAAAGGCAAGCCATTTTAGCTTGGCGTGACAGACGCATTAAAGATAAAGGCATGCTGTCCCTTGACGGTAGTTATGGCGGGTTAAATGGTGACAGCCCTCTATTTTTAGCTAAGAGCGGTAAGCGCTGGGTTAAGTTGTCGTTTAACGTCAAAAAGTATCAAACTCAAGACGGGCAAAAAGAAACGCTAGTTTGCTCAAGCATGGAGAACTACGTTAGAAACCTGTTTAAGAGTTGCGGCTTTAAACAAGGCTCAAGCCACTCAGGGCGTAAAAGTACCGCCAGCCTACTATCTGATGCTGGTGTCGATTATGACGTTATACAAATGGCTATAGGCCATGTTAGTGATGATATGACTGATACATACATCATCCCTGATCCACAGCGATTAACTGATGCACTGAATAACTTGTATAAGTCAGTGCCGCCACTAGGAATAAAAGAATAAATGATCTTAGAAGGACATTAGCCAGTTGAAAAAATTTAAGTTTATAAACAATCAATCAAAAAAAGAGTTTCTAGCGTTGCCCGATAAAATTCAAAAGCGCTTTGCAAATGATTTAAACGCTATTTGTCAAAACAAAGAGCCATTTAGCAAGTTTAAGCACTTAAAGGAAAGTGTTGGTATTGGTGCGGTTGAGCTGATAGAGAACGGCAGACCAGCATATCGAACGATTTACGTTGCAAAGTTTGCTGACACTGTTTTTATTTTGCACTCATTTACCAAAACCACTAACGGGGTAGACAAACAGGCAATGGACACAGCGAAAAAGCGCTACAAACTCATGCAAAAAGAATTGAACAAATAAATTATATCAGTGCTTGTATATATATCAACGCTGATATATAGTGATGATAAGTTAAGCAATAAGGTTGTTAAGATGAATCTTGAATACTCAAATATCTTTGATGCAATAACCGAAGATAAAGCAGAAGCCTCTGAATTACAGACGCGCTCAGATCTGATGATTGTTATTCGTGACATTATCAATGCTAAAAATTGGTCACAGGCCGATGCAGCTGCTCAATTAGGGCTAACGCAACCTCGCGTGAGCGATTTAGTTAATGGGAGAATTGAAAAGTTCAGCATTGATAAGCTAATGACTTGCTTGTATCGCATAGGTTTTCGTTTTAAACCGTCCTTTTCAGGTGACCAGTTAACAATGGCTGNAAGCCGTTAAAACACATTAGTTGGAATGTACTTGACCTAAAGCTTGTAAGTTTAAGCCAAAACCAAAAGTGGATTGGGAGAAAAGAGAGCGAGTTTTGGTAAAGGAAGTTCGAATTATCATGAATTGCTTGAATGATCCTATTTCGCGTTTACAACTAGATAAAAATTTGGGGGCTACGGTTGGCTCCTTCGTTATCAGCATAAACTTCCAGAAACAATGACTGAATATTATAGTTTTAAGTAATCCATAAGCCTAGCTAAAAGTGAAAACAGAAATTATTAAGAGGTTACTTCGCAATAACTAACTCTAGCGATGCGAATGAGATAGCGGTAATCGTATAAATAAAGACTTTAAACAGCTAAGTAAAATTACTATCGACAACTCCCTCAAAATAAGTCAGCATAATTAAAAAATTCATCAATAGATTTGTTAATGCAATTAAACCAGTAAGGGAGTACTCATGGCAATACTACAAACACAATTTGAGAAGTTCAATGAGACAATAAAGATGGGAACGTATGATGAAAATTCAACTCTCAGAGAGAAGCGGGACCTTCTGATAAGTGAGCTCAGAAATTCACTAAAAGACGAGAAAATTCCTAATACAGATAAGGCATTGACTTTTAGCAAAATTGACCTTGGCTCATATGCAATGAACACAGGTGTTAAGCCTATCAGTGGTCACTACGACATAGACGTTGGGATTATTTTTGACATAACAAACGGTGAGTATGATTCAAACAAACTCAAGAAATTGGTGTTTGATAAGCTTAATAAACACCATAATCGAACCGTTGAGTTCAACAAACCATGTATTACAGTTAATTATGCTAGTGGTTACCATGTTGATTTGGCCATCTACTCTAAAAACAACGAAAATTATCATATTGCATGGGGGAAAGAGTACTCAGTAGAAAACCGAAAATGGTGGATTGCAGATCCCAAAGGATTAAAACAATGGATTAGTGATATTGCTACCGAAGCTGAGCATAAAAAACAGTTTCGCAGGATTGCACGTTTCTTGAAAAAATGGAAAGCCAAGGCTTTTAGTGACAACGGTAATAATGCACCACCTTCCATTGGTTTGACCATTCAGGCCCGAAAAGCTTTTAGATACCAAACAGATAGTGATCTAGATGCTCTTATTATTGTAGTTAAAGACATTAAAGGTAGCTTTAACCAAGCCTGGGATCAAGAAAGTGGCACTTTGAAATGGTGTATTGATATAAGCCTGCCAGTAGAGCCATACAAAAATGTCTATTACAAAATGACATTAGGCCAGCAAGACGCATTTTATACAAAAGTTGTGAATTTACTTGAAGCCTTGGAAGCAGCTAAAGATGAAGAGTCTGAAGTTGAAAGTAGTAAAATTCTTAGAAAAGTTTTTAGTACTGATTTTCCTTTAGTAGAAGATAGCAAACAGTCTAATACGCCACCCTATGTAACAACTGGAAATAATGCATGACTCACTCTGAGTTACAGGGCCTGATTTCAGTACTTCAGTTGCCATGTATTAAGCTGTCTCGCGAAGAAGAAGAAAGGAAGTTTAATTTTCACTTAATTGGTAAGAAATTATTATGGGATATTTCTATATATTTTCCAGATCGATTTCCATACAGTTTACCTAAAGCGGTATTACGTAACACTGATTTGATTGGGGTGCTACCACATGTTAACCAATCCGGTGTTATTTGCTTAGAAGAAAGTGACAGCTTATTTACAGACTACTCTAGACCAAATGAAGTGCTAGCTCTTTATATTGAAGATATTGTAAAGCTTCTAGATCGTATCAGCTTAAAAATATATCAAGATGAATTGTTAGATGAGCTGGAAGGTTATTTTGCTCCAGTAAAAAAAGTATATAGTTTTTATCATCCAAGTAAATCCACAGAAACTTTATATATGAGGGTGAGTCAACCTGAAAAAATAAAAGGCCGAAAGTATTCTAGCCCTATTATGATTTCACATAAAAATGAATCATTACCTCTTCGATTTAGTAATATAGAATCATTAGATAAGTGCCGTAGAGAAAAAATAATGCATCTGCCATTGGATGGTGCAAAGCTCCCACCCGCTTCAGGGAAAGATTTTAATGTTAAGTATTTTATTTCTCTTCTCGAATTGGTAAGTAAAAAAAATTGGCAAAGAGCGCTCAGGTTAGCAAAGAAATACCGCCCATATAATACTTTTTATATCTTTTTAACTATGCCCAGAACAAGTGGTGAAAGAACTCAGTTTTTACTGAAGTTTACTTCCAGTCATCACTGTGAACATCCGCTGCTAAGTACATCAATAGATTGGGAACTAGAGCTATACTCGATATTAAGAAATTCAAAAGAGTATCTAATAGAACGAGGTGGTGGAGATCAATCCTTTAGCGAAAAGAAAGTGGCAATTATTGGTTGTGGTTCTGTTGGGAGCCAAATATCCAATATGTTAGGAAAAGCTGGTGTAGGTGAATTAACGTTAATTGACTTCGATAGTTTAAGCCCCGATAACATTTATAGACATCATTTAGGTGGTGGAGAGCTTAACTATAAACCAGATGAAAAGTCAGGTATCGTTAGTAGTTTTAGTAAGGTTTCTGCACTAAAACTTCGTATTGAACAGTCTTTGCCTTATATCAAAGTGAATTCAATACCTAAAAAATTCAATGAGGTAGTAAGTTTTAATAATGTAAAGAATTGTGATGTAGTTATTGTTGCTGTGGGCTCTCCATCAGTAAATTTGGAACTAAATAATTTATTGAAACGCCATAACTATAAATATGCTGTCTTTTGCTGGAGTGAAGCCGCAGGTATTGGTGGACATGCTATTGCAGTCGATCTTCATTGTAGTTGTTATGAATGTTTATATACAAAGGATAAGCAGCTAAATGCTCAAAGTGATTTATCGCTTCTAAAAGTTGGTCAGCCTATATCGAAAAACCTGACTGGTTGTGCGGGAGTTTTTACTCCATTCTCATTTATAGACTCAAATAGAACCGCAGAATTGGCTGCTACACTAGCTTTATATATTTTGAAAAATAATAGGGCTAGCATTGCAGAAAGTTGGAAAGGTGACAATTCAGCCGATTTAACTGTTACGGATAAATATAAAAAGATGCCTTTAAAAGAACGTATATCTCTAACAAGAAATAGCGAATGTAGGGTTTGTAATGTGTAAAGAATGGCAAATCGATGTTAAAGGATATGGATTAGTTCGTATATCTACCAATTTGCTAAAACGTATATACAAATTCAAGCAATTAGAGAGTACAAGTCCTGAATCAGGAGGCGTTTTAATTGGTAAGCATCTAAATTCGGAAGGAGCTTTATTGATAGACGATCTGACTGAGCCTCAAGAATCAGATAGACAAGGACGTTGTCAGTTTTATCGCTCTGAGGGACATAACTCTATCGTAAATAAGATATGGCTAGAAAGTAACAAGCACTCTACTTATGTTGGTCTTTGGCATACCCATCCTGAACCAATACCAGACTATTCATGCGTCGATAAATATGATTGGGAAAGCGCGTTAAGGTACTCAAAATTTGAAGGGAATCGTTTGTTTTTTGTTATTCTAGGTCAAACTCATATTAGAATTTGGATGGGCGAAAATTCAAGTTCCAAACCACAAATATTGTTAATTGGAGAGTACCAAGTTGGGTGAACGTCATATATTTAGCCGTATAAAGTGGTTTTTTGAAAGACTATTGGATTTCAAACGTAAGTCATACCCTTTATCAGCAACTGGTGCAAAGTTAGTTGGGGCTTCTATTTTCATCAGTCCACTCTCAACATTCTGTGTAAGAATAATACTTCCTCCTGAAGTTGCTTTTTTAGGGGCTGAGTGGACAAGAAATGAGATGACATGGATGACTTTCATTCTATCATTTGCTCCTATGTTAATAGGTAGTTATATGATTTTTTGGGAATTAAAAGCTTTTGCTCGAAATACTGCTAGGGTTTTAATTTCAGGCCTCCCAGGGGTAAGTATAGATTTTCCCGAGAATATTTTAAGTAAGTCAGAGCATCGCAAAGCGAGGGAAGTAGTAGTTCTGAGTGTAAACAATGATACTGAAAAACAAGTTGAACGTTATAACGCTGAAGTTTGTGTGGATTTATTCAAGAGGTTTGTACTTCACGATAAATGTGAAAAACTCTACATCGGTGGCTTAGCTCGTATCCCATTTTTAGTTGCTTATGGAGCTTTGTTGAGAAATGCTAGCAACATATTTTATTTTGACAAAATTCATAGCACAGACTCTTGGAGACTATTGAACGATGAAGACTTGGATATAAAACTTTGTGATACCAAGCTATTAGCTGAGCCAAACGAGACTGGTGATATAGGAATTGCATTAGGGTTATCTACGGAGATCCATAAAGCTCAACTACCTATTTCGCTACAAAACAGTACTAATTTTATATCGACAGAAATAAAATTAGTACGCAATTTAATTTTAAACCAAGAAAATCTCAAAAGAATATCTGGCTCCTTACTCAAATCGATAGATTTCCTTTCAGCTAAGCATAATGTAAAGAAAATCCACTTTTTCTTATCGGTGCAATCAACTCTCGCTATCGAATTGGGCCGGAGATATCAAGAAGGAACTCATAAGCCTTGGGTTATTCATAATTTTGATGGTAAAACTGGGAAATATGCTTGGTCATTAGAGCTGAGCTCTGATGGAGTTATTTTTCATGAACATAAAGCTTATTAATTGCTTAAAGTGTTTTAGAGTTCATTAATTTAAGGCATGGTGTATAGGGTTGCAATTCAAGCTTTTGCCAGTGGCGTTTAATTAAGCGCTACTCACAAAAGTAAAATGTTCAACTGGCTTTAAGGGAAAAATAATGGCTGTAATAACGAAGAAAGATGAAAAAATCGAAAATGTGGTTGGTGAGTTAAACGAAGGATATTCATTCGATGACTTCATTAATAAGTTTCAAGAGCTTTACCCGAAGGATTGGAGCAAGATTGAGCGTGAACATGCGAAACATGAACGCAAAACTAAGCCAGGGAAGACACATCCTATGCCTGAGCCAATTCAGTACCTTAAAAACGCTCTGAACGTATGGAATAAAAAGAAGAAATAGCTTAATTGGAATACGGCCTTATGGATTTAAAAATCATAATCAATTACGAAAACAAACCATTGTTGGAGCAATCGAAACTAGCAAACTCTATTATGCATTGTTACTTCGAAAATCAGAATGTGATTGCCTCAGAAGCACTCAATAGCTGTGAAGACAAGTTATTTATTGAAGAAGAGTGTATGAGCGATGAACTGGCAAAGCACTGGCTTATTGCTAGTGATTTAGCATTTGTAGCTGTGTGTGGTGGAATTACTGAGATAACAGACCGCTACACTTTAAGTTTTGTGGAATAGTTTAATTGGAATACGGGAGTAAGTTATGGCAAACGAAGAAAATAATATCAAATCAAATTCTGAAAATGACAATTTCTTTATTAGAAATACTCACCTAATGATTGCTATATTGTGGGGGCTCTGTGGCCTTGGAATATATTTTTACAATTATTAAATTCAGCTAGCTATTCACTATAAATAACGGTTGGAATAAGGAGAGCGTAATGGTGGTAGAAAGCCGAAAATATGGTTCAGTAGTCTGTGGTATTAACGGCAATGTCATAGCTCTACATGGCAAGGTTGCTATTGGTGATAAGGTCGAGTGGCTTGGTCGCAAAGAAGGTAGCTGCATAAACGATGATAAGTTTGTTGTCGGCGAGCACTATATTGTAGCAGCCATTTATCCAATCAATTTCGATCTGGAATTACAAGGTAGTGAGGACGAATGCACTATCAGAGCAGGTAAAACTGAATACAAGTTAGTGAAATTGGATTAAGGGTTTATATGGATGGTTCGTTTGCACAAATGAGTCATTGCTATGAGTTCATTGAGTCAAGACAGAGTGATGAATGCAGTTGTCCAGAAGAGGACTGGATCGTAGGAATGCTTTATACAACTATTCATATTGAGCCCGATGGTAGCGGTCACATTTTTATAGATAGTGGTAATTGGGAAGATGAAAAGTTAGTGCCTACAAAATCAATCGAAGAATTGCGAGTGGCCGCAGTCAATTGGGTTGAATCATTCCTTATTAACAACGAACTTTAACCATTGGAATAAGAAAAGAATTATCTTATCACGCTATTACCTTTGTTAAATTCTGTTGATTTATTAGAACATCGTTCAAATATCGAAAAACGTATAGAGTATAAATTAAAGTATATTGAGTCTGAGAAAAAACGTGATTTCTTGGAAAGTCGGCAATAATCCAACGTATTCTATTGTGTAATCCGAACTTTGCTTTAGGACTTGTTTGAATATTCAGTCTACCAAAATGCAATATGAGTTTTTAGTAACTCGTTTTGGTGCAGAAACGAGTTTGGATTTCCCAGCTTTCACTAGACACCGGCTTATAATCTTAAAGTACAAAACGGAAGAATACTTCCGATTTTAAGCCTATATTGCCATATTTCGGAAGTAAACTTCCGTTTCTAGGGCTTCAAAGGTAGTTATCGGAAATATGCTCTGTTTTTTGAAAGCGTTAACCTTGATAGCTATATGAGCCACTTTTCGGGGTCTTATTTGAGCGAGAAGCAGACAGTCAGATAAACTCGTTTTTGGACAAATATAAGTTTCGGGGTTTGTTAAACCTTAGAGTTTGGGATAAGTTTTTCTATGCCAAATATTCCTGCCAGCTATAAACTAATGCGCTAGCATCATATTTCACTAAAAATAATTAATGGCGCGATACATCCAAAACAAAAACATCAATAAATCCTTTTAGTTCTGGCGGTAATGTATCCTCAATAGATTCCCTTAGTTCTAGTGCGCTTGTTACATTATGCTTAATTCTATTTGCAACTTTTTCATTAGCACCAAACCAAATTACAAGGTAAATACCTTGTTGTTCGGCATCGGGATGAACTGAATAGCGCTCATAAAGTTGGGTTGTGGCAGCAGAATAAAGATCTTGATGCCATTGCCCCTTCGCTTCAATAACTAGAAGTCGCCTTATGCCGTCTATTGTTTTAGCAGCAGTGATATCAATCCTATTTTGATTTTTGGTCTGATGTTCAGAAGTGATTACAATACTTTGAGTGCTAAGAAGTAAATTGAGACGTTCGGCAATAATTTCAACTGACTCAACTTCACCCAGTCGTATATCATCCCCATTTGTATTTTTTGTATAAAAACGATTTGCTGTATTAAATTCTCCACCATCAATATCCTTTTGATAACTAATTAACTCTAAAAGAATAAGTTGCCGTAATCCTTCAACACTAACAACAGCATTGTTATCTAATAAATCAACGATTTTCGTTGAAGTCGGTGGCTCAAAGTCTCTTAGTGCTTTCTTCCTTAACTGCTCTGCTTGTATACTTTTCAGCGGTATATGAATATCAGAAAAATGAGGTTCAGCTAATAATTGATGAAGAACAGGGATCGCCTCATCTGGGCTACCATTTCCGATAGACCAAATAATATCTGTTAAGAAACGATATGCAGTCTCTCCATCAGGGCTTCCAGTCCCCCAATTACTTGGTAGTTTAACCTTTGGCCATTGTTCAAAAAATGCTTCTAAAATAGCACACACCTTATAAGATGTTAGTGCTGGCCAATATGAGTGATCACTTCGGTTCATTCGGCTTGAGCGTTCGTTAAGTAATAATATTGAATTTTTATCACCAGTAAGCCAATTCCAGTATGGCTCTGCTTGCTCTATACTTAAAAAGTAAAAAGCTCTAACAAACCAAAATTTTCGCCTTTGTTCTAATTGTTCATCATCGTTAGATTCTGATTGGCCAAACAAAAACTGACCGCAGCGCAACTCAATAATACTTTTCAAGCTTTCTCGGTCCCCATACTGTGCTGCAATTTCAAAAAGCGTATTAAGAGCAGATGACTCAAGTTGATCGTAACCTTCAAGCCATTCAATTGAGAGCTTAGCTTGTAAAGGGCTGAATACTTCATCGTATTTTAATAAGTCAACTTCAGGGTGAGCACATTTATTTTGTGCTAATTGAGGCTCAACGTATTCAAGAAGAAATTTCTCAGCAGATTCAACATCAGGAAAAAGCAAGCGATCGACTTCAGATTTAAGAGCAATAGCTTCATCTTGACTGACAGCATTGTACCCTACATTTAAATTTGTTCTGAGGGCAAGGAGAAGTGGGCGCTCGACCCCTTCTAAACTCCCACTTTCTCGCATGATTTCAATGCAAGCCGCATATAAAATAGTCTCAACTACTAGCCCCTTAGATTCACACTGCAAATCAGCAAGCTTTTGCAGAACAGGTATTATAGAAGCTATAAAGCCCAAGCAATTCTTAATCGCATTTCGAACAAGTACTTCATCACCAAATTCTAATTCAATATTTTCGGGTTTATTCAGTATGAGCTGAGAAAAACGAACTAAGCATCCCCAATGTTGACCGCCCTCGACTAACTCACGTTCTGCTTGAACATACTGAATATTTTCCACATGAACTTGTTTCTTTTTATTTTTACGACGCCTCATTAACCGGCGATGTTTAGCATTCCACTTTTGATCTTCTTCTTTAGCCTGAATCGACTCTTGTCTATTCATCAGAGCCCACCTTTTCATAAACTCTGGTTTTTGAGATGCTTGCTTACGCATATGGCTGCGTAAACTATCAAGCTCCTTTTTATTGGAAAAGCGATTGAATTGATGCTGAGCTAAAAAACTCGCCCACAACTGAGTGTTATTATTTTCAAATGCTAAATCAATTATAAACCTATGGTCAGCAAGGCTTAAACAAAGTCCCGCATGAGAATAATGACCTCCAAACTTGTGTATCCTAGCTTGAAATATCGCCTCTCGTTCCGTTAATTTTCCGAAAACATGAGAAATAATTCCTTGCCGTAATGGATCATCTGCCCGCAGAGCCTGTACCGACTTAATATCTTGAGTATTCATTTGCCTAGGAAAATTTAGGTGCTCTACCCACTGCCAAATACGCAATGGTTCAAACGGAGGTTTAGCTAACTCAAAGTAGCAGTCTAAAAGTGAACCAATTATTTTACTTAACCTTGTTCTACATTCGCATTCATACGCTTTTTTTCCACAATTGCAGGCCAAACCTTTGCTTAATAAATCTAACAAACCTTCAAGCTGTAGTACGTTCAAATGGGAAATAAAACGCTTAACAAAGTAACGGTCTCCTAGCGCACCGTCAAGGTCTTGTTTATGGCTAGGGTACAAGTTAGCGCAATTCCGAAAGAACACTTCAAGTTCATTCGGTTTAAAGGTGTCAATATCAGTTGATTCAATTACAGTTGCTGCGATATTTAAAGAGGAGCTGCTAGCTTCAGCAATTAAATCACGTAGGTCTAAGTGAGGATCGTAAGATTCCAACCCTATTAGGCACTTGTAAGCTAGCATACGTGTTTGTTTACTTTCAGTAGACGATAATAAAAGCTGACGTAACTCTATATCTAGCCACCTTGCAGCTTGGGTTCCCACCAAAAGCTCAAGCAGTAAGTCTCGCAAATCGCCATCACCTCCATCAGAGATAATTGGCTTAACCTCTTCCATTACATCTTGTGTAAATAAGCCTGCAACACTAAACCTACGCCAAGAGTCACTTCGCCTAAAGTAAGGGTCAACAGCTTCTACTTCCTTCAAACGTGACAAAAGCATGGCCTTTGACGATGTAGCTAATTGAGAAGGGTCGCCATTCGCGAGTACCGCATATGGATCAAGTTCAATTGCAGCTTCTTCAATTGATTTGCTACCCAGTGCGGCCATCCAGCCTATTAATCCCCTTAACTCATCTCGGACAGTAGAGTTTGGAGCAATGATTGGCAAACACTGTGCAATAGTCAAAGGATCTGATGGGTTAGCGATACGCTTAGTGAGATAATCTGCTGCACAATATTCAGCAACTATCTTATGTACAGGTCGATGCTGATCTGCATTATCTCCAGGCTTAAAAAGGCGAGTAGCTAGGATACCACTAAGATTCACACTACTAGAACTCAACAGCGAACCAGCCAGAGGATACATCCTGTTTTCGTGTGCTTCACTTATTCCTATCCCCTCAGCACCAGAGAGTAGTAGCTTTGCAAAAATTTCTGAAGACAAGTTAATCTTTTGATCACTAGAAAGCGAAGGGGTCGGTTTAGTGTTAGCATTTACTTCTCTTGCTAAGCTGGTTATGGCTTGAGTAAAGATTGAACGTTTGTCAGTAAAGTGTCCTTCACTCTCAATATAAGCATCTGCAAATAATTTAAGAAATTGTGGGTTTGGGAGGAGAGGTTCCAACGAAAACCTAGTAACCTCAGCTTGAAATTCTATAAAATTATCTTTTTTTGTATGGTGAGTATAAATTTCTCGTTGCTCAGACTCATCAAACTCATATAGCCGAGCAACAGTTGGCGCATGACCGATAAATTGTTCAAAAGTGTTCGTGGCAGAACTATCCCATTCACTCGAACGGCTTGAAATAATGACATGTGTAGGTCTTGCATTTGATACATTAGAAAGTAGCTTATGAATACCTGTAGTATCAACTTTAGCCAATTCATCAAAAGCATCAATGACAAGAGGAGAATATTCGCTATTAGCTCCCATATAGCTAAATATACTTGCCGTAACCTCCTTAGTCCCTAACTGATTAGCTAAGCTTTTCATAAGCTCAGTTTTTCCAGCACCTGGCTCAGCCAAAATTACAATGTAATTTGAGGCATTGAGTAATTCTGATTCGGTGAATCGTTGGTTGTCACTAAATAGTGTTCGATTAAGATAAAAAGTCGGAGACATAATAAATATGACCTTGGTATATATTTTTCTTTACGGCATTTTCTTAATGAAATTAATGTTATTTTAGGCGGTTGCCGCATTTATGAGAATATATAAGACACTAACAGAATATTTGAATAAAGTCTGTGAAATTCCTAATGTTCAGCTATGAAGTAAACATTAAATAAATTATGGAAAAAATTATCTGATGGAGGCATTTAGACTGCTGAGCTAACTCTATTTGGGGCAGAAACGAGTTTGGATTTCCCAGCTTTCACTAGACACCGGCTTATAATCTTAAAGTACAAAACGGAAGTTTACTTCCGATTTTTAGCCTATATTGCCATATTTCGGAAGTAAACTTCCGTTTCTAGGGCTTCAAAGTAGTTATCGGAAATATACTTCTGTTTTTTGATAGCGTTGTTAACCTAGATAGCTATATGAGCTACTTTTCAGGGTCTTACTTGAGCGATAACCGGTCATTGAGATTAGCTAAATATAATAGTTAATTGATTGGTCAAACTGCTCTTTACTCATATATTCATGAAAATGAGCTGCTCGCGCATATTGATCTATTTAACTTTACTCAAAAATTTTAGAAAACTTAGTGATAGTAATACCTTAGGTTATTTGTTAAAACTATATAAAGCAGAAAAATGAGCGTTAAGTCGGCAGAAATATGCGCGATAAGCGGACTATAAAATGTTAGTTTTATATTTGAGTTATTCAGAATTAAAGGTGTCAACTAGTTGAAAAATATACTTATATTTATGGTTGTTGGATTATTTCTGGTAGCTTGTGGCTTGTGGCTTTTTCATTGGTGTTACAGATAGAGCGGCTATGTTTGACGGGGTCAAATGGACTGATGTTGGTACTTTAGTTGTTACATCTCTTGGTTTTATTTTTGGTTTCTATACCTACTTTCAATGGTTAAATAACAAGCGAAAGGAGGATTCATATTTAGTCGCCAAAAGATACATCGCTGCTATAGATGAAATAGAAGAAAACTTACATGAGTTGCGATTTCATTATGATCATATATGTCCTACACCAGGATTGATGGTTGAGGATAAAGATGTATCAATCAAACGTATTGAGCATCTTAATATTGTTTGGGGCAACCTATATCAAGCACGGCGAAACCTTTATAAATCTAATAGAGAGCTATCATTCTGGAATGTTTGTCTAGCTAAAGAGGCTGTAGAAGACTACAACTATTTGAATAAGTCACTGGACAATATTAGTGTGATATCTTCAGTTTTGAACAATCAATTATTCCATTTTGTAAGCAGTAGACAAAATATGGATGGAGTGATTCGAGAGAAGCAAAGGTTTGACGAGTTACATGATTCAGTTCATAAAATCATTCAACATCGCGTTGATTGTGGCTTTAAGTCAATGTTTACCTTCGAAATATAAATGTAACGAAAAAAACGTTCAAGAGTAACTCCAAACGTGTGCTAGTTTCGCTGCGCTCACAATATGGCACACGGTTGTCACACTTTAACGTGGAGTTGAAGCTGCAGAATTACTTTTTTAAGGAAAACAGCCTGTTTTATGTGTTCCAAATGCATTACCTAATGCTCTAAAAAGGCTTAGAGTGAATTGTAGGAGCTATTTTTTAATTGAATTTGACTGTTGGAGTTATTCTACAGTCTAGTTAGGCAATAAACCAATGGAAGTTTGATGCTCAATAGTAGGTTTTTCGATAAAGATAGAAGTGTTCAAGAGCGGTGGTTTCGAATGAAATTCCACAGAAATTTTGGGCGGCAGATAAAAGCTGTTTTCTTGTGGCGACTTTACCGTAAATTGGAAAAAGAATTTAAAGCAAAAGATAAAGTTATAAACGGAGCTATAGAAATCACAGTGAAAGAATGCAAGAAGGTCAATGAGGAGCTGTTTCCTGCGACAAAGCAGTTTCTAAATATTGGCCTGTATTTCTTGCTTGCTGAGAGAGATATCCAAGCTTTAAAAGCTGATGCTTTCGCTCATCCTAATGAGACAAAAAGGAATATTGCGTTACGTGCACTGCTTTTAACCATTTATGAGTGGGATATGGGAAAAGTTACTGGACGGCGAATGCAGTTTATATACGAATCGACAGGATTGTCTGATTCTTCAAGGAGTATGGTTGTTGATGCCCTAAAAAAATTAAAGAAAGCAAGAAAAGCAATTGAAAATGAAATTTCTGAGGCAAGGCACAACACTATTGCCCATAGAGAGGCCGACGCTCTACATCAGTACGAAATTATCTCAGAGCTGAAAATCATGGATTTTTCCATAGCTTTGACTGGTTTGTACGAAGCATCAGATGTGCTGTTGAAGTCTTTGGTAAAAGCGATGCTTGAAATTGGTACGACGGAAAACCTGTTTAATCAGGTGAATTATCGAAAAAAATAGCCTAACAAGCTGCTGCCGACGAGCGGCAGAGTGCAGAGTTACTAATGTCCGCAATTGGCACTTTTACGAAGTTCGGCTGAGAGCGATTAAGGGACATTAATATTGACTAAGTATAATAACTAGTTCAGTGGTCGAATTTTTGTATGCTCATACATTCACGGAAATGAGCAGCGCGCACGTTGTTCTATTTAGCTTTGTTCAAAGAGAATAGGAAACTATTTGATAGCAATATGTTAGGTAATTTGTTAAAACTATCTCAAGTAGAAAAGTAGCGTGACACGAGCAGACATATGCGCGATCAGCTCACTAGGCTTACAGGAAAGTAAATGCGCGATATCTTTGGTCAGCACAAGCAAGACTTCAATGAAATTAGGCGCTTGTGTTTAATCTGTCATGGATTAGATTTAACAACAAGTAGTCTTTCATCAGAAAATTCTAGATTAGTCATGTCTAAAAATGTTGAAGATACTTTACATAATTTAGTGTCTAGCAATCTTCTTAGTCTAGTAATAGCAATTAGAGTAAATCTCTATCAAAATGCAATCAATCAACCGAATTTGGAATTACCAAATTCATCATGGTTATATTTCGATGATAAGTTAATAGAGAAACCTGCAACTCTTAAGCAGGTCTGCGATAAAATTATTCATGCAGATTCTTTTTCCAAAACAGTTCCACCTAGCGGACTTATTGATCCTGAGTATAAGATTGCGGTTCAATTTAAAGGCGTTGAATATAAAAAATCTTGGACATTAAATGTGGTTCTAGAGTGCTTTGTTGAAGACATACTTTCCTTGCTTGATAGTATTGAGAAAAGTATGCCTAACGAGTCAATTAACTAGGGCAAGTAACAATTG
Source organism: Pseudoalteromonas sp. TAB23 (assembly GCF_000498075.1). NCBI lineage: Bacteria > Pseudomonadati > Pseudomonadota > Gammaproteobacteria > Alteromonadales > Pseudoalteromonadaceae > Pseudoalteromonas > Pseudoalteromonas sp. TAB23. The sequence goes on along the minus strand of NZ_AUTP01000301.1, from coordinate 2,644 downwards.
GCTAGGTTTCACTACACAATTTTAGGCAACTGGTTACTTGGCCAGTTACAAAGGCGTTAAATGTCCGCTTATGGCTGTGAGTTCAACTGGTGAATGCAACGCTATCCTTATTATTAGTTAAAGGAGCGTTCACATGAAACAGAGAAAGCGTATTTATTATAATGCAGAACAAAGAAGGTTAATTTGGGATCGATATCAGCGCGGTGATAGTGCGCATGATATAGCAAGATTATTTGATCGATACCATTCATCTATATTAGGTATTATCCATAAAACAGGTGGTGTTCGGCCGCTTGAGCCCAAACGCTCACCAACAACACTAACTCTTGCAGAGCGAGAAGACATTTCACGAGGGTTAGCAGCAGGTAAGTCTCTTCGAGAAATAGCGAGATATCTTAATCGCTCTCCTTCCACTATTTGCCGTGAAGTAAACCNCCGCCACGGCGGGATTAAAAAATATCGAGCGAGTAAAGCTGACAAAGTTGCCTGGGAAAATGCCAAACGCCCTAAGCCTTGTAAGCTGTATGGCAACAAAGAATTATGTTTAATCATTGCTCAAAAGATGGAATCTGCATGGTCACCTCAGCAAATCTCTGGTTGGCTTAGGCGGAGATATCCCAATAATGAGGATTTGAATGTGTCGCACGAAACAATATATAAAACCCTATATATACAAACCCGCGGCGCCTTAAAAAAAGAGCTACAAAAACACTTAAGGACGCAGCGGGTAGTCAGGAAATCAAAACACGCCACTCTTAAAGGTAAAGGGTTAGGAAGGATAGTCGACGCTGTACCAATTAGTGAAAGGCCATCAAATATTGAAGACAGAGCTGTTCCAGGCCACTGGGAGGGAGACTTGATCCAAGGCTCAGGAAACAGTTTTATCGCGACTCTAGTTGAGCGACACTCTAGGTATGTAATGTTAGTGAAAGTACCTAGTAATAAAACAAAGCCAGTAATCGAAGCGTTGATTAAACAAGCTAATAAGTTGCCAGCAGAGCTTTATAAATCATTAACTTGGGACAGAGGATGTGAGCTTACTAATCATAAAGACTTTACTCTAGCTACAGATATTCAAGTATATTTCTGCGATCCACAATCACCTTGGCAGCGCGGTTCCAATGAAAATACAAATAGGCTATTAAGACAATACTTTCCAAAAGGAACTAACTTAAATGAGCATTCTCAGATAAGATTAAACCAAGTTGCCAGACAACTTAATGAGAGACCGCGGAAAACACTGGAATACGAAACACCTGCGGAGCGATTTAATCAGTGTGTTGCATCGAGTGGTTGAACTCACAGCACATAGCAGTCAACTAAACTTGGCGGTATTTTTATGAGATTGGCTTTATAGAGCTTATATTTGGTAACTTTATGCCATTATAAGCTTCAATATTATGCCAAGTTATACTTCACTTACGGCGCTGTAGACCAGTAAAAACGTATGTTATTATGCCAGCTTATGCTTCAAACAACAAAAACATTTGAGGATATATTGTTACCACCGGAAGCTCAAAATGATTAGCTTTAAAAATATTTTCACAGAGTTATTAAATGACACATAGCAAAACAAAAACTAGCTTATATAGGCGAGCTTACGTGACTTGGCTGATTAGCACTGGCGTTAACACTGTGCCAGCAATTATAGAAGCTACTGGAATGCCGAGGCGAACAGCTCAAGACACATTAGCAGCAATTCCTGAGCTCTCTATAGCGCTTGAAAACAAAGGCGGTTCGTACTCGGTTGTAGATTGGGGGATGTTGAATAAAGCTTGGTTGAAAAACAACTTACAGCACGTTAAGGACGTGCTACTATATCCCTAAGATCAAGAAATATGAGTATGACGAAAATTGGAGTGTCAGCATGGCTAAGGGTTTAATAGTTAAAAGTGAATGGCTTAATGAAATTATGGAAAATACAATCAACAACGAATTGTTACAGGCATTAGCCTTTCTTGTTCTCTGTGCTTTGGTATGGAAGTTCTTATTAAAACCTATTCTCTATTTATTAATGAAATATCTCAATAAATTAAATGATTCGATACAGCCATTAAAGTGCGCTTTGGGAAAGCACGACAAAGAATATGGAATGCCGTTTGAAGCAGCAGATACAAGAATCACTAGAGTTAAATGCAAAAACCCTGATTGTTCTTGGGAAGACCAAGAGTCAAAACCTATTTTTTAAATGTTGGATTGAATCAAATGAAACTTGATGTTACCCCTGCACAATTGAAAGCGATTAAAGAAATGGCAGACAATGTAAGTGTGTAGTGGCATAGTTAATTTGGCCACCCATTAAGAAAGAAATGTTATGCTAATAAGCATACAAATTTGGGTGAAAAAATGACGAAATTAAAACGCGCAACGTATTCTGCGGCAATCAAATTAGAAACAGCTCAGCTTGTAGTTGACCAAAGTTATACTCAAGAAGAAGCAGCCAAAGCGATGGGGGTGGGTAAATCAACCGTCAGTAAGTGGGTTACTCAATTAAAGCAAGAGCGGAGTGGCCAGACACCATCTGCTTCACCAATGACGCCCGAACAAATTGAAATCCGCGAACTTAAAAAGCAAATCCAACGCATTGAATTAGAAAAGGATATATTAAAAAAGGCTACCGCTCTCTTGATGTCCGACTCCCTGA
>NZ_AUTP01000300.1:0-21351 GCF_000498075.1 Pseudoalteromonas sp. TAB23 | reverse complement strand
TTGATGCTTTAATTGGGCTGATTTTGCCAGCCGCAGTTTCTATTGCTAGCGCACCATTGTCTTCACAAAACTCATACGGTAATTGGCCATAACTTTGCTCTATTTCAGCCTGAGTTTTGCCTAAAAAACGCTTAACCGAAATAAGTGTATTAGCAGGATCTTGCGTTGCTGCTTGTGCAGCCTCTGCGCCAACAGTAATNCCGACGGTAACATAGCCGCGCCAAGATCATCAGTTAACGTGCGGGCTTCGCCACTTTGTACTGTTGCAACTAATGAATTGGTTGTACCAAGGTCAATACCAATAGCTAGTTTATGTTCGTGTGGTGCCGCGCTCTGCCCCGGCTCAGCAATTTGCAATAATGCCATAATGCTCTTTAAACTCGTGTTGCTCGCTTTGCAGCAAGTAATTAATCGTCAAATAAACTGTCTTCAATGCGCTCTAGTTCGTCACGCAACTTATAAACAAACTTCAGTTTACGAATATTATCTGCGGCAAGTTGATATTGCTGCTCATCGTTACTTGCTAGTTGCTCGGCAAGTTGTGCACTGTACTGCGCGTTTAGTTGCTTAATTTGTTTTTCAAAATTTGCAATCGCAGTATCAGGATCGCTTGATGATGTTAGCTCTTCAAGCTCTTCGCGAAGTTCCATTTGCTGCATTAAAAACATTGGATCTTGCAAGGTTTGCTGCTCTGCACGAATATCAACGCCTAGCTCGCTCAACATATATTCAGCACGTTTTACTGGGTGCTTTAATGTTTGTAGCGCATCGTTAATTTCGGCGGCGCTTTGCACTGCCATTAACTTATCGCGGCTGCTCGCATTAGCGTGGCGATCTGGATGTACAGTACGCTGTAATTCCAAGTAGTGCTTGTTAACCGTTGCTAAATCAATATTGTAATCAACGGGGACTGCAAATAATTCAAAGTAACGCATAACTTCAACCAATAATATTCAGAAATAACAAAGCCCTACATTAACTGGCAGGGCTTATTTATACTACAAAGATATTTTAAGCTTAAACGGTAAAGCTTTCGCCACAACCACACTCATCTGCTTGATTAGGGTTTCTAAATTTAAACCCTTCATTTAAGCCTTCTTTAGTGTAGTCGAGCTCTGTGCCATCGATGTAAACTAAGCTTTTAGCGTCAACAATTAATGTGACACCTTTAGCCGCAAAAGTTTCATCGTCTTCGTTTAAATCGTCAACAAACTCAAGTACATAAGCAAGACCTGAACAGCCCGTCGTTTTAATGCCAACGCGCAGGCCTAAACCTTTACCGCGGTTTGCTAAAAATGATTGTACGCGGTTTGCTGCCGCATCTGTCAATGTCACTGCCATGAGTTTCTCTTCTTACTTCGCTTGTTTGCTTTTGTAGTCTGCAATTGCTGCTTGAATTGCGTCTTCGGCTAAAATTGAACAGTGAATTTTCACTGGTGGTAATTCAAGCTCTGCACTGATATCAGTGTTTTTAATTGTCGCTGCTTCGTCTAGCGTTTTGCCTTTAACCCACTCTGTTACAAGTGAAGATGAAGCAATTGCGCTACCACAACCGTAGGTTTTGAATTTTGCATCTTCAATAACGCCTTCGGCAGATACTTTAATTTGCAATTTCATTACGTCACCACATGCTGGTGCGCCTACCATACCCGTTGCCACTGACGGATCATTCTTATCTAGAGTACCTACGTTACGTGGGTTTTCTACGTGGTCGATTACTTTATCACTATAAGCCATTATTCTATCCTCATTACCTGCTAGGGTATGTGCTCACACTATTAGTGGTGAGCCCATTCAACTGAATCTAAATCAATACCTTCTTGATGCATCTCCCAAAGTGGAGACATCTCACGTAGGCGACCGATAGAGTTTTTCATTAATTCGACGGTGTAATCAATCTCTTCTTCGGTAGTAAAGCGACCAATACTAAAACGAATTGAGCTATGTGCTAATTCGTCGTTACGGCCAAGTGCACGTAATACATAAGAAGGCTCTAAGCTTGCAGATGTACAGGCTGAACCTGACGATACTGCAATGTCTTTTACTGCCATAAGTAACGACTCACCTTCAACAAAGTTAAAGCTGATGTTTACAATGCCAGGTACTGATTGGTCTTGCGTGCCGTTAAAGTATACTTCGTCCATATCAGCCATAATGCCGTCGATTAAACGATTACGTAAGGCGCTGATGTGTGCGTGATCTTTTTCGAAATCTTGCTTAGCAATTTTAAACGCTGTACCCATACCCACTAATTGGTGAGTAGCTAGTGTACCAGAACGCATACCGCGTTCATGTCCGCCACCGTGCATTTGCGCTTCAAGGCGAGCACGTGGTTTACGACGAACGTAAAGTGCGCCAACACCTTTAGGGCCATACACTTTATGTGCAGAGAACGACATAAAATCAACTTTAAGCTGTTGCACGTCGATTAATACTTTACCCGCGCTTTGCGCGGCATCTACGTGGAACATAATTTTACGTTCGCGACACATTTCGCCAATAGTCGCGATATCTTGAATTACACCTAGCTCGTTATTAACGTGCATGATGCTTACAAGTACTGTGTCGTCACGCATTGTGTCGGCAAGTTTTTGTAAATCAAGTAGGCCGTTTTCTTCAACGTCCATGTAAGTTACTTCAAAACCTTGGCGCTCAAGCTCACGACATGTGTCGATTACAGCTTTATGCTCAGTTTTAGCGGTAATAACGTGCTTACCTTTTTTCTTGTAAAACTGTGCTGCACCTTTGATAGCAAGGTTATTTGATTCTGTTGCACCCGATGTGAAAACAATTTCACGTGGGTCTGCATTAATTAAATCAGCAATATCTGTACGTGCTTGGTCAACAGCTTCTTCTGCTTGCCAACCAAAACGGTGTGAGCGTGACGCAGGATTACCAAACTTACCGTCCATTGTCAGGCATTGCATCATTTCTTTAGCAACACGTTCGTCAACAGGCGTGGTCGCTGCGTAATCTAAATAAATCGGTAACTTCATTTCTCTCTCCGCTGCAGGTCAACCTTAAAGTTGACAGCTTACTTGAATGTTTTCCAACTGCTTAATTGCATTATTAATACTGTTATCTTGGCGCGATGCTATTTCTTTCACATCTGATTTTTCCACCAATTCAGCAAGGGTAATATTATTCAAAAATTCTTCTATGCGTGCGCTTAAGTCTGACCACAAATTATGTGTTAAACAACGCATACCACTCTGACAGCCGGTATCGGCACCTTGGCAACGTGTTGCATCGACCGATTCGTCTACGGCGCTAATAATATCGCCAACAGAGATAACGCTCGCTTCACGCCCTAGTAAATAACCACCACCAGGTCCACGAACAGAACTTACTAGGCCATTTTTACGTAAACGAGCAAATAATTGTTCAAGGTAAGACAAAGAAATTTCTTGTCTTTGTGAAATATCAGCAAGGGCTACAGGACCTACACCTGTGTGTAGTGCAACATCCAGCATAGCTGTAACGGCATATCTGCCTTTTGATGTTAACTTCATAACGCCCCCTGCACAAAAGAGTGCAAATTTTAATTACCAGAGTAAATTAGTCAAGTATTATCACTTGATAAAAATTTGATTTAGAAACTCTTACTTTTAAATTGTAGAGTTAACAAATTTTCAATACTTGACCTCTTTGGTCAAGTATTACAGCCATTGTAATTACCTGAGTAATTTAGTCAAGTATTAGCGCGTTAATTAGTCTAGGTCTTTTATAACTAATAGCTATACCTAAGTTACTTAGGGATAGCCTTATTAATTGAGGTGAGAATACCGCGTAAAATATTCATTTCAGCATCTTCAGGGTGAGCTCGGTTAAACAAACGGCGTAATTTAGTCATAACTAAACCAGGGTGTTGCTTGATGATAAAACCTGTTTTAAACAACGTGTCTTCAAGGTGATCATAAAACAGCTCAGTTTGCTTTGAGCTTGGGTAAACTGCATCGTCTTCTTCAACCTTTTTAGGTTGTTGATTTAAAAATGCCATGCGAGTTTCGTAGCTAAGTGTTTGTACGGCCATAGCTAAATTAAGCGAGCTGTACTCTGGATTAGCAGGAATACATACATGGTAATTACAAAGCTGTAATTCTTCATTAGTTAAACCACTGTTTTCACGACCAAATACTAGCGCTACAGGACCATTTACGGCTTCAGCAACGAGCTTTTCACCACATTCACGTGGTTCAACCATTGGCCACGAAAGCGTACGAGAACGCGCACTTGTGCCAATCGTTAATGTACAGTCAGCGATAGCTTCTTCAACAGTACCTACAATAACTGCATTGCCTAAAACATCAGTTGCGCCTGCAGCTAATGCACTTGCTTGGCTGTCTATTTCGCAAGCAGGATCAACTAAATAAAGTTTTGATAAACCCATGGTTTTCATGGCGCGAGCCGCCGAACCAATATTGCCGGAATGTGACGTGTTAACTAAAACAATGCGAATATCATCTAAGATCATTACTGTGCTACTTTGCTATGCCAAAAAATTGCGGAAATTCTAACATGAAAATGTAATAAGATCCTAGATTCAAAAGGCTAGATCCTATGATCAAACCCAATATAACGATTCTTACATGGATAAGTTCTGTCGCTGCAAGCAAAGTATGATTTCAGCGACAAAAGTTGTCGCTGCAAACAAAGCGTGACATACACAGGTTAGATATATGAGTAACTTACAAATAATCTGCAATCATTCACTGACATAAAATACAACCATAGAGTGACATAAAAATAAAATAACTATTACTGCTCAATCTATAACCGGGTGAACTAATGTTTTAAGCTATTATATTGAGAGTATAATTTACTCTAATAACTTAAAAGTAAGCCTATGAATAAGTCTATTTTTAAATAATGGCGATAGCTCAAACCTTAACAAAAACATATAAATAAAGTACTATCTGCTGTTATACTCTTTTTATTCAGAGAGGGTCTTATTCTAGTATGGTTACAATTAAGCAAGTGGCTGTCCACGCAGGTGTTTCATTCAAAACAGTATCGCGAGTGGTCAATAATGATCCAACAGTCAAAAAGATTAACCGCGAGAAGGTTCTTAAAGCAATAAAAGAATTAGATTATCGCCCTAATCGTGCGGCAAGCTTAACGCGACGTAAAAAATCAAACATTTACGCAATTATTGCTGATGAACTGCTTAGTGTTCCTTATACTTTCGATATTATTCGTGGTGCCCAAGAAATTGCTTGGCAGAAAAATAAAGAACTATTGATCCTCAATGTTAACGAAACCCAAGCGAGTATAGACAGAGCTATCGAAAGCCTTTTAGAGTATCGCGTAGAGGGCGTTATATATTCAGCAATGTATCATCGCCAAGTTGTAATCGCTGATGAACTAAAAAAAATCCCAACTATTTTAGCTAACTGCTTCCCTGCTTCAAATAACTTTCCTTGCGTAGTACCTGATGAGCAACAAGCCGGTGAAGATATTACCGATGCATTAATACGTAAAGGCTATCGCCGAATTGCTTTCTTAAACTTAAATGAGCATATAATTGCTGCCAAAGGTCGCAAACAAGGCGTTATAAATTCATTTAAAAAGCACGGCTTACCGCTCGATGATTTACTCATTGAATCGGTTATTTTTTGTCAAGCCGATGGTAGTGATATTTCTACCTCGAGAGAATCTGCGGCGCGAGTGATAGACGAGTTTAAACCTGATGCTATTATTTGTGGTCAAGATCCCATGGCGCTGGAAATTTATTTTGTTGTGCATGATAAAGGAATGATCGTTGGTAAGGACATTGGTATTGCAAGTTTTGATGATTGGGGCAGTATTCCACAATTATTACAACCAAATTTAACCACCATGGCACTACCACATCATGCGATGGGACGTTGGGCAATGGAATACCTCATAGAGCAGCGCACTGATATTGTTCACCACCACTTACCGTTTAAATTGATTGCTCGCAATTCGTTTTAATAACATCTGTTTTTAATGCAAAAAACGATAATACGATAAACACACAGATAACCAAACCCAAATATTGATAGGCTAACGCAAAGCCTACATGATCATATACAACGCCTACCCCGACGGCTAACATTGATGCCACCAATTGCGTAGTGAATTGAAAGCCAATAATATAGATCATCGCTGAATAGCGAGCGTCAAAATGCATATTGATATATTTAAATAACGCAATTAGCATCAGCGGTAATTCAATTGCGTGTAACAATTTCAATAAACTAATGCTGATAGGATCACTAACAACCCCCGAGCAATATATTCGTATCGCCATCAATACACCACTTAACAGCAACGAATTTTTAACGCCCAAATAATTCACCCATTTTACAGCTAAATACAAAATAACCGCTTCAAGGATAACTTGCGCTGAAGTTAAATAGCCAAAAATTTCTCGACCTTGCTCTGGGGTGTCAAAAAAAGAGGTGTAATAAATAGCAAATTGCTGATCAAATACCGCATAAATACAACTAACACCGATCACATACACACTTAACCGCCACAGTCCTGCGATTTTAAAAAAGGCTTTAAGCTGTTTTACAGGAGTAAAAGTTCGAGAAGGCGCTATTTCACTCTGATTTTGTGCGACCTTAACAAAGGCTAAAAAACCTATTAAGCAAACCGCCGCAATGCTTGATAACCAATAATTTAAACTAGGGGATAAATTAAACGATAAACCGGCAAAGTAGCTTGCCATGGCCCAACCTAGTGACCCCCACATTCGAGCTTTACCAAATTCAAAGTTCGTCGAGCGACTTTGTTTATCAATATAACTTTCAAGCGTCCCTACTCCAGCTAAAAATGCACATGAAAAAACGGCACCGCCTAAAATAGCAGCCAGATAAAACTGCGTTTGTAGTAGTGGCGCGTATACATAACTAACAAACGGGCCAATCAACATGATGAAAAATGCAATGAAGTAAAGCAGTGTTTTTTGTAAACCAAGCTTATCTTGCAAGATGCCGTAGCAAGGCATCACGAGTAAAGCCATGATGGAATTAATACTAAAGATAATCCCGACTTTAGCACTATTGAGGCCTACTTCTTGACTAAGCCAAATAGGAAATAATGAAAAAGAAAAAGACCATGCCATAAAATAAACAAACAAAATGACACTTAAGAGTCGATAGTTGCTACTCATATATCGCATAGCCTTGGAGAAAGATTAATGACTCTATAATAATATAGAGTCATTTTGGAAGTTATTTTTCTATTGCTATATTATTTAACTTAACGTCACTAAGCGACAAAGGCTGCTCAGCACTTACTTGTATTTTATTGTAAGGAGAGGTTGGAAAAACAATCGAGGTCATAGAGCTAACCCCTTTATTTACAAACACTTCTACCGACGCTTTATCTACCCATATCTCAACATCGTAATACTCAAGGCCCTTTTGTAATGGGGCTGTTTGTAAAGATGCAAAACCATCTTCAAAGTCTTTTAAACCTGATTGTCTGCGATCAAGTACAAGTTGCCCTTGAGCTGGGTTTAACTGCAGCTTAGTGTATTCACCTGTATCAGAGCTAAGCACGATATCAGTAACTTGCTCAGCGTTTGATAAACTAAAGCTCACCTTAAATTGCCCAGGTTCGATAGTAAACAGCTCATCTAACTGGTAGCTATTTGCGCCAGTTAGGCTTGCCTTTTGTTGTGTGTTACTCAATAAACTATCGAGTTCTCTAATAGGCTGAGAGGCCAAACGCACGCCATTTGCTGTTTGCAATAAGGTTAATTCTCTAGGAATCGTCATTGCACTGCGCCATACTTCAGTGGGTACTTGGTTTGCGTATTGCCAGTTACTCATCCACCCCATAAATAAGTGTCTACCGTCTTTGACATCAGAAAAAGTGACACCTGCATAATTATCTGTGCCGTAGTCTAACCATATTGAAGGTTCATATCTTTCATTTGCTGCATTATCAGAAAATACGATATCAGCGATTTTTATATGCCCCCAATCACCTCGTTCATTATCGACCACTTTAATATAAGCTTGCTGGCCTTTTAATTGACTCACGTTCCAAGAACGCTCTGTCATAGTACCGGTATTATTTCCGCTTGCGGTTTTAACAATCTCGCCATTAACTAACAACTGTATTGCGGTACTGTTGTGATGCTTTCCACCTGCAATTTTGAAGTTAATGAAATCATGATTAATCGCAAATGATTTTGAAGTTAAGGTACCAATTGCCTCATCCGAGCCTTTAAAAGAACTGGCAATGGTATTTGTAGGTTGATCATTTACTATATGAAATGCTTCACCCGATACTTGCCAATTTTTTAAGCCATTTTTGAAGTTAGAAAAATCAAGCCCTTGAGGGAAAACGGCAGGTGTTGTTGTAAGCATTTTTTGATAATCGCTATCCAACACAAATTCTTCACCGTCAAAATCGCCAACAAAATATTGTGTACCAGAACCGCCATTTGGCGCGCCAGGATTAATACTCACTAATAGAACATATTTATATTCGCCGGTGCCTTCAATACGCACGCGAATAAGATCTGGACACTCCCATACACCTGCGTGACTGCCCCAATCAGCGCCGAAGTTACTTTCAAATTGCCATGTTTTTAAATCTTTTGAGCTGTAAAAGCCAATATGATCATCTTGAGCTAATACCATAACCCATTGCTGGGTATCTTCATGCCAACTTACTTTGGGGTCACGAAAGTCACGGATCCCAGGATTTTTTAATACCGGATTATTAGCGTATTTTATCCATGTACGGCCTTTATCGGTGCTATATGCTATACCTTGCGTTTGAAAATCAATCGCTCCCTGTGCCGCCTTTTTATCATCATGATAGGTAAATATAGCCACTAATGGTGGGTTATCTTTACTGCCAAAGCCGCTGCTATTTTGCCAATCAACTACCGCACTGCCAGAGAAGATAGTACCGTGCTCATCAGGAAACAACTTAATTTCTTGATGCTGCCAATTAACCATATCTTTACTAATTGCATGTCCCCAATGCATTGGTCCCCATACAGATGAATCAGGATTATGCTGGTAAAACAGATGATATTCGCCTTGGTAGTAAACCATACCATTAGGATCGTTCATCCAATGCTTTTCAGGAGTAAAATGAAAAACAGGTCGAAACGCCTCTTTGCTCGGTTTATCTGTCCCCTTAAGGGCTGTTTGTTCAGTTGGGTTTGTCATGCTACATGCTGCCAAAAATGATGAAATTAAAACTAAATTAACGGTTCGCATCTAATGCTCCATGCTTATTATTGGTATCTAATGAAATTGCTTCTAAAGAACATCCCTTTGTTTCTGGCATAAACCACACAACAAAAATCAATTGCCCTAACATCATTAAAGTAAAGAAAGTGAATACTTCAGTGGCACTAAAACGTTCTAAGAAAAATGGCATAAGTAAAGTGATTGCTGCGGCAAAAAACCAATGCGTACCGGAGCCTAAAGACTGCCCTTTTGAACGTACTTTGTTCGGGAATATTTCTGCAATGAAGACCCAAATAACGGTACCTTGGCCAATGGCATGAGCGGCAATAAACACAAATACAAACGCTACAACCGTTAAGCCTCCAGAGTCAGTACTAAATGCCCACGCCACGACAGAGAGGGAAATAACGTAGCCAATTGAGCCGATATACATCAGCGAACGTCGGCCAAATTTATCAATCAACGATAAACCCAGCATGGTAAAACATAAGTTAACCACGCCAATTCCAGCGCCTGAAAGTAAGGATTGATTTACATCCAATCCTGCAAGTTCAAATACGCGCGGTGCATAATAAATAATAAAGTTAATGCCAGATAATTGATTAAATGCGGCAAATAAAAATGCAAATAAAGCCGCCTTATTGTAACTACCACCAAATAGCTTTGATTGACTGTTTTGTAACTTGTCGCGTTCTATGTCATTTAATACTTGGTCTGGGTTTTGTTCACCTAAAGTAACTAAGATTGAACGCGCTTTAGCTTTTTCGTTTTTCTTTTGCACTAACCAACGTGGGCTTTCAGGTGCCTTAATGATCATTAATAAATAAGCTAAGGCCGGTATTGCCTCCACACCTAACATTAAACGCCAGTCAATTGCAGATGTTCCTGCAATCAAAAAATTAGAAACAAACGCAACTAAAATACCAAATACAATTTGAAACTGATAAAGCGCGACCAAACGCCCACGGTACTTAGCAGGTGCAATCTCAGAGATATAAGCAGGTACAACAATTGAAGAAATACCCACTCCCACGCCACCAATAAACCGTAGTAAGGCGAAGCTATATGCGTCAGGTGCCATGGCGGAGCCAAGCGCCGAAACTAAAAACAACACACCGACTAAAATCAATGTGGGTTTTCTACCCCACTTATCGCATGGATAATTACCAGTTAAGGCACCAAGTAGAGTTCCCCACAAAGCTGAAGACATAATAAATAAGCCATGAAATAACGAGCTCGTATTCCATAATGCTTGAATAGGTTTATCCGCACCGGATATAACAGCAGTATCAAAGCCGAATAAAAAACCAGCAACTGCAACAGTGACTGACCAGTAAATAATTTTTTTCATAATCACTCTTAAAACTTAAAGCTTAAAAGGTGGGCCGAAACCCACCACTATTAATAACCTGGGTTTTGTGTGTACGACCCACCACTTAAAATAATTTGCTGGTTTGGAATAGGTAAATACTCATGCTTACCTTTAGTGAAAATAGCATCGACCAAATAAGGTTTGCGTACAGCTTCAATTGCTAAGTAACTATCAATAGTTTCTTTTGCTATTCCCCAACGCACTAAGTCGAAAAAGCGATGTCCTTCAAGCCCTAATTCTAAACGTCGCTCAAAGCGCAGTGCTGCTCTTGCTAGCTCTTTAGAACCAAAACTTGCATATAAGCCAATGTTATAAATACTCGCGTTATGCAATCTATCGGTGCTGTGTTTAGCGCGTTCACGAATACGGTTAATGATTGGCAATGCTTCGTCATATCTGTCTAACTCAATTAATGCTTCTGCTTTCCAAAGCAATACATCAGCGTAACGGATAAGCGGTGTATTTAATGAAAAGATTGGAAAAGGGCCATTCTCACCACGACAACTACAGTCAGGGTGTTCAAGATCTTTCATTGCCGTAAAGTTGCCATATATACCTGGTGCGCGTGCCCAACTATCACCGCCATGGATCAAGTTGTCATCATACTTAAATGGTTTACCTTCCATTGCCACTGTGTGATCTAAGCGAGGGTCAACTGAGTCAGTCGTCATGTCGTAGTTAAAGTCGTTAAAAGAGTCGAATAATGGCAAACCTTGTTGGTCTGTTTTAAACGCATTAACAAAATTTTCTGTTGGCACATGAAAACCACAACAGCCAAAACCACCAGCCATTGGCGCATTTAATGCACTAGGCCAGCTACCACGTCCATCTGGAGAGCCGTCATTTAGAGAGCGCTGAATAGCAAAAACTGATTCTTTACCATTTTCACTTTCAAACAAAAAGTTATTCGCGTAATCATCAAATAAGCCATAGACGCCGGCCTCTTCAATTTCATCAACCAGGGCCACTACTTTTACAAGTTTATCTTTATTAATATTAATAACTTGATGTAGCTCATTCTGCTCATACGCTTGGTAGAGCAATGTTTTAGCTAGATATGCCTTAGCTGATAACGCTGAAGCGCGCCCTACATCTTCTTGGGTTTGTGGTAAATTGTTTGCAGCAAACTCAAAATCTGCGGCAATTTTATCCCATAGCTCCTGATCGCTCAGCTCACGATTAGTAGCGCTAAGAATTTGATCTTGAGTCATTGTTTCATCAATCCACGGGATATGCTTATGATGTATTTTTAAATCAAAGTAGAAAATACTGCGAATGAACCGCAGTTCGGATTGTTTTGCAGCACTGTTTTCAATAGCATCTGGCGCATTTGCGATTACCGCTAATGCTGAGTTTGCTCTTGAAATACCGGTGTAATTACGTACCCACTTCTTATTATTCAAATCAATCAAATCTGGCGGGAAAGACTCCATATCAGGCACTATTGGTTGATATAGAGACAAAGCATGATAAGCAAAGATATCACCAGGTCCATTACCGCCTTTGTGAGCGTCTCCGGCACGTAAGTTTCCTGTCGGCCATAAAAAGTTAGGGGCAGTATAATGATCATTGCCTAGATATGAGTAGGCAGCAATGACCAAAGCATCTATATTTTCACTGTTAGAAACTTGCTCTTCGGTTAATACCCCAGAAGGTGCAACATCAAGATCAGAACCACCACACGATGCTAAAGAAAGCGCGAGTGTAGCTGCTGTAAATAGTGTTTTAATTTTATTCATAATATGTGCTCGTATCGTTGTCGTTTTAATAAATCAAAAAGAAAGGTTCACGCCTAACGTGATACGTTTTGGAATTGGGAAGTTGCCGTTTGGAGTTTCTGGATCTTGGCTTAGCGTCCCCGATGGCGTAATGGTCAATAAGTTACTGCCCTGCAAATAAATTCGTGCAGAACTAATACCGTATTGATTTAACCACTGTTCATCAGGTGTATAACCGATAGATAAGTTGCGAAGCTTGAGGTAGCTGCCATCTTCCCAAAACAAACTTGATTGACGGCCTTCACCATTGTTATCGATTAAAGTTAATGCCGGTACATTACTGTCAGTATTATTAACTGACCATGCATCAAGAACGCGATCACCGTAGTTAGAACCTATATTTAATGATGTAAAGTCAGTAAACCCACGCCAGCTATTACGTATCTCACCTCCCTGAACACCTTGCCAGAACATATTGAAATCCCAATTTTTGTATTTGAAATTCATGTTCAATCCATACATAAAGTCAGGATCAGTATCGGTGAAAAAGCTTTGATCGTTTTCATCAATCACGCCATTACCGTCTAAATCTTTCCAGCGAACTCGACCTAAACCAGCCCCAGATTGCGCTGCGTGAGCATCTATTTCATCTTGATTTTGGAATAACCCATCGGCGACATAACCATAAACAGAGTTAATAGAATGACCAACAATCGTTTTATCAACACCATTGCCACCAAATGAATTCACAACGTCTCCAGGTAACGAAACAACCTTATTTTTAGCCGAAGAAATGTTAAAGCTAATATCGACATCGATATCACCATCTAAGCTATCAAAAGTAAGATAGTCGGCGTATCCAATAAGAAACTCAAAACCAGAGTTTTCAATTGTGCCACCATTAACCCATTGCTGAGCACCTTCGCCCAATGTTGCAAGCGGATTGGTTAACGTTAAAATATCTTCTGTGGTTTTTTCAAACCAATCGATACTGCCGTATATGGTTTCGTAACGCATACCAAAATCAAGACCAATGTTTGTTTGCGTTGATGTTTCCCACTTTAGGTCATCATTCCCTGTTTGTGCTTTTACAAACCCAGATGGAAGCGTGCCGCCATTAGCACCGCCTATATCATAAGCGGTCCCTTCATCTTGCCGATCAGTGAATAATGACTGTGTTGCATAACGACTTAAATACGTTGTGTATGTTGCATCGGTAGGTATCTCTTGATTACCCGTTTTGCCCCAACTAGCACGAAGCTTTAAGGTAGATAAAAATTCAATATCATAGAATGATTCATTGCTGATCACCCAACCTGCAGAGATAGCTGGGAAATTTCCATAACTATTATTACTACCAAAACGAGATGAGCCATCACGACGTATTGTTAAGCCTGCTAAATAGCGGTCATCAAAGTTATAGTCCATACGCGCAAAATAAGAATTAAGAGACCATTTATCACCATCCCCTTCTACACGAACATCACCTGTTGCTTGTGATAAATGAGCATAATCACGATCATCAGACGCAAAACCTGAACCAAAACCAACAGACCCTTCATACTCATAATCTATTTGTTCTGTACCGAGCAAAAACGTAAAATGATTTTCGTTTAAATCAAGCTTATATTCGGCGGTATTAGTCCAGCTAAAACTACTATTCCAATTTTCTGTCACTGACAGCTGATCACCATAATTTAGTGAGCCTGCTTGAAAAGCACGGGTATAGTTTCTGAAGTAATATTGCCCGTAGTCTAAACCGATAGAGCTTTTTAACGTTAAGTCCTCTATTGCTTCATATTCAACAAAAATATTTCCCATTAATTTATTGAACCTACTAACATTATCACGGTTCATTTCGATAATTCTGACAGGGTTATCTCGGTCAGTTACGCCAGGAACCGGTCCTCCCCAGCCACCTACCTCGTTGTACACAGGAACGATAGATTGTTGCTCTATAGCCAAACCCAATATTTCACCAGCTCTAGCATTGATTAGGTTTGACTCTTGATTGGTTACAGTGAAATTTTCACCTATTTTTAATTTATCTGTTAGTTGGTAATCAGAATTGACCCTAAAACTAATGCGTTCAAATTCAGAACCATCAACAACACCTTCTGAATTAAAGTAACCTAATGAACTATAAATAGAGGCGTTCTCAGAACCACCTGAAACTGAAAAGTTAAGATCAGTGACCTTAGCTGTACGAGTGACCTCATCAAACCAGTTAGTGTCAGCAGGACGCTGAACTTGTTGAGGATCGGTATACGTGGGCAATATTACTGAGTTTAGCTGTGGGTTATTGTAGTCACCATTCCAATCATAGCTATATAATGGGCTCGCTGCATTTGGATCTGAACCATCGTTAACAGCAGCCTGCCATACAACCTGCCCACGTTGTTTGGTATTTAGCGGATTTAGGTCATAACTATAGGCATCTTGAGATTGATTAACTGAAAAATTGAAATCCAGCCCTTCATTCCCTTTTTTGGTTGTGATAATTATGACTCCATTACCAGAGCGAGCACCAAAAATACTTGCAGCTGCCGCATCTCTTAGCACCTGTATATCAGCAATATCATGGCTATTAAGTTCATGCATTCCAGATTTAGTTGGTACGCCATCAATAACATATAATGGATCGTTATTTCCTAAAGGCCCTAAACCTTGACCACGTATTCGTACCGTCGCAGTAGAGTCAGGTGAACCATTCGTTGTAATTTGTAGACCTGGCACCCTCCCTTGCAAGTTTTGCATTATATTGCCTGAAGGCTGGTCTACTAAATCTTCAAGGTCAACCGTACTCACTGCGCCTGTTAAATCTTGTTTTTTAACACTTCCATAACCATATGAAACTTCAATAACTTCAATACCATCATTAGGAGTAATTTCATTTTTTTGCTGCTCGGCGGCAAAAAGACTTAATGGCAATGAACAACCTAGCAGTATAGTGCTAACACTTACTGCTAGTTTAGTTTTGTGAAATATGAGCATTGTGTGTCCTCATTTTAATTTTACTTTTTAATATTGATTTCAGCATTCAATTAAACAACGTTGTCTTTTGTGTGTAAAAAAATACTTTTTTTATCGTTCTTAAGTTGCTTTAGTAAACCAGACAAACAAAACAACGTTGTCTTTTTAACATTTAAAAAACATCTATTCAATATAAATAACAAATAAATTTATTAAAATAATCAAAATTTAAAATTAACGCTTTACGCTAACATGGTTCGATAAATTCTAAGATTTGCTGATGCGTTATATCTGGTGTTGCCCCTAACTGCTGAGCAACCATAGCTCCGGCAGCACAAGCAAAATCAATCGCCTGTTGCGGATCGTTTTGAATGCAAAGTTGATAAATTAAAGCCCCCAAAAACGAATCCCCTGCACCAACAGTATCCACAACATCGATCAGGTAGCCTGAGTTATAGTAGTTTTTACCTTTAATCGATAATAAAGCACCATGGTTTCCTTTCGTCACGCACAAAAACTCTGTGTTGGTTTGCTTTGCTATAAATGCTAAGTTTTGCTCTAATGAATGGTATTTACACCCCATTCCTTTTGCTATTTCATATAGCTCTTCATCATTGAGCTTGATAAAGTCAGCTTTATTCATCAACTTAATTAAACTTTCTAACTGATAGTGAGGTGCACGTAAATTTACATCAAACACTTTAAATTTTGCCAAATCTAAAAGTTGATCTAATGAACTCATAGAGCTTTCTGTTCGAGCAATTAAACTACCAAATACAAACACATCTGCACTTTTCACCTTATCTATAACTCGTTGCGATAAACTTATATTGTCCCATGCAGTATCAAGCACAATCTGATAATTGGCCGATCCGCTCTGATCAAGCTTCACTTCAACCACACTCGTTGGCTTAGACTCATGAACATAAATAAACTCTTTAGAGAGCCCTTTTTGCTCAATCTCAGATAGTAGTGCTTCACCTAATTTGTCATTACCAACAGCACTTATCATATGTGCCTTTAGGCCTAGTGAATTAAAACGAAAGCACATGTTTAAAGGAGCACCACCTAAACGCATACCGGACTCAAAGCAATCCCACAGTACCTCTCCAAAACATGTTAAATTAATTTCTTCAGCCTTTTTGCTGCTTATTACAATACTCACCGAGTTGCTCCCTTTATTATTTAGACCATTTCCAAATAAATTTTCACACTATAAATTCGTAACAATATCCTCTAGATAAATCAGGGAGAAATGGCCACGAATAGTAAAAGTTGTATTTAAATACACAATTACAGCCATTGTGTAAAATACATGTTGCAAAAAATAAAGATAACATCTACCTTAAAAAAAGACAACGTTGTTTATTTTAAAAGTATTACTCTGTAACAATAAGAAAAGTTAAGGAAATGAAGTTTTTAATAAATATATTCAATAACTTAAACACACACAAACACAACAATAATAGTTGTGGAGGAATAAGCATGAAAACAAAGCAAGACATAGCACTTTGCTGGAAAAAAACGGGGCTCGCGTTACTTATATCTTTAACGACAGCCTGCTCTGGTGATCACAAAAACCAACAAGAAGATGATTACAAACTGATCATTCTAGAAGAAGGACAAACCGCTGCTGACGTTATTAATAAAGATGAAAGCGACAGTGATGATGAACCAAATACAGATGACATTCCAATAACTTCCAACCCTGAAAGCGAAGGTCAACCATTATTTTACAACCCTGAAAATACAGAGCAAGTACTATCTGGCTTTGAGTTTTGTTGTGGTGGTAATAACACCTTTCAAGCTCATGGGTTTGATAAATTAACAGGTGATTTTTCTAAATTTGATGGTGGTTTTTGGGCTGCAGATATTTCAGGTCATTTAGGTGAGCGCGTATTTTCGAGCTTTGCGGATGGCTTTGATTTAGAAGGTGAAGCACTTGGGCAACTAGGCTTTTCCGCTACAGGTTCGATGATAAGTCCTAAATTTACAATACAATCAAACTATATCAATTTTTTAATTGGTGGTGGCAATAATGGCATAACAGACGCAAATACAACCGCAATTGCACTTGTTGTTGATAATAAGATAGTTCGTCAAGCAAGTGGAAGCAATACTGCAATGCAAGTTGATTGGCAAACATGGGATGTCAGCGAGTTTAGCTCTCAAGAAGGGCAAATTAAATTTATTGACCATCATGCTGATGATAATTCAGATACTGACTTACCATATTTATTAGTCGACGAAATTCGCCAAGCCGACAGTGCAGCCAAAGTTCCTAGTCAAAATAGTAAGTTGATAAAGAAAATAAAAAAAACCACCGCACCTGCTAGTACTGGCCAAGCCGCATTCACTCGTGTATCAAATGCTGAGCAAAATATTGCGGGTTTTGAATTTTGTTGCGGTAAGTTTAATACCTACGCAAACCATGACTTTAGAGCAACTGGCGATATGGCCAAATTAGATGGTGGTTGGTGGGCTGCAGACATCACAAACCATGTTGGTGAGAGAGTTTTTTCTAGCCGCGCCGATGGTTTTTTAGCAGATGGGAGCCAATTAGGCTGGATTGGTAACGAAGCTACCGGCACACTTTCTTCGCCCCCATTCACGATTACACATGACTATGTAAACTTTCTAATTGGTGGTGGTACAAACCCATTTGATACTGAAAAAGCGACAGCAATTGTCCTGCGAATAAATGGCAAAATTGTCAGGCATGCCACAGGTAACGGGCAATCAGATAAGCTCGATTGGTTTACTTGGGATGTTAATAGCTTAATCGGTGAAACAGCTGTTATTGAAATCATTGATCAGGATGACACTGCAGACGAAACTGCACTTGCATTTATTATGGCTGATGAATTTAAATTATCAGAGTATGCAGCCGTTGACCCGTCGAGTGAAAGTATTGTCACCCAACTGGATCAACACACGATACCTTTACCATTAACGATGGCTGACCCTAACCCTGTATTTTTAAACGGTGAGTTTTATATTTATTATTTAATTGATACCGCATTTCATGATTGGTATCTAACCCGAACCACAGATCTAATTAATGGTACATTCCCACAACGTGTTCTAGAAGCGACGGGAGATGCACAAACACAAGACCAATGGACCGGATCTGGTAGTGTTATTAAAGATAAAGACAATGTAGCTCATTTATTTTACTCAGGACACAATCTCGATTTTTCTCCTGTCGAAGCTGTTATGCATGCAAAAGCAACAGATAACACGCTGACTAAATGGGAAAAACAAGTTAATAGCACATTCAGTGGTACAGGATCATATAGCGACTTTGACTTTCGTGATCCTGACGTTTTTTATAACAAACAAAGCAACAACTATTGGATGTTATTAACTAGTCGATATAACGCAGATGCAGCTATTGCTCTTTATACTTCGAGCGATCTCAAAACTTGGGAAGCGCAAGAGCCGATTTATACTGCAAACAAACCACTTAACTTTGAGGTTCCTGATTGGGTGAGCTTCAATAACGGACAAGCAATAATTTACTCTGATCAAAATAATAATGAGCGCGATGTAAAATATTTAGTAAAGAATGAAGACACATGGGTACCTGGTCGATACCCTTCACTAGATGGAGAATTTTACTACGCAGGAAGAACTGCAAGCTCCCCTACTCAAACCCTGATGTTTGGTTGGGTCGCCCATAAAAATACCCGCTCAAATATAGGCAGTGCTGATTTTGGTGGTGACTTAGCAATTCATCAAGTATCAATGACAGAATCGGGAGAACTAGCGGTATCAATTCCTGAGCAATACTTAAGCGCATTAGCAACACCAATAGATGAAAATGCACAAACCCAATCAGCACAAACCAATAATGATAATTCACTATTAGTCTCACCAGGTGATCAAGTATTACTAGGTAGTAACAATAAAATCAACCGTCTTCACTTTAGTATTTCGAGTGAAGATACCGACAACCGATTTGGTCTGATATTTCCCGCTTATGAAGAGACTACGCAAACGGCTAATATAGAAATAAACACAGCCACAGAAACAGCTACTTTTTACTTCGGCGATTCACTTACTCAATCAAACTCTAACATCACCCTCACACCTGAACTAGAAGGCAAACCTCTATTCAATCGAGAGGCAGACCTGACTCAGCATATAGCTGGTTTTGAATTTTGCTGCGGCGGTTATAACACCCTCCAAGCCCACGGTTTTAATAATCTAACTGGAGACTTCTCTAAACTAGATGGAGGTTGGTGGGGGGCCGATGTAAACAACAACGTTGGCGAACGAGTTTTTTCCAGCTTTGCAGATGGCTATGATGAAGATGGAACTGCATTAGGGTGGATAGGTTACTCAGCAACAGGAAAAATGGATAGCCCGTCATTTGTAATCTCACAGCAATATATTAATTTCAAGATAGGTGGGGGTTCAAATCAGTTTGCCCACCCTAAAGCAACTGCAGTTGTGCTTATAGTGGACGGTAAAGTTGTACGTAGTCAATCTGGTAAAAATACACAACCCGATGAGAATAATAAACTAACAATGCAATGGGCAACCTGGGATGTTGAAGAGTTCATAGGGAAAACAGCCTTTATACAGTTTATTGATCTTCATAATGACGATGGCTCAGACAACAGCTTAGCTTACCTTCTAGCTGATGAATTCAGGGCAGCAGCATTACCTGCGGTACTGGGTGAGCAATCCGCACCTACTTCAGAAAGTCGAATCGACTCACAAGTTACTGTTCCTATCAATTTACAACAAGGGGTAACCGTGGATCTTCTTTTACAACCAGAAAGTGGCTTTGGTACCGCATATATCAATGATTTTAGAGCGCTAACCTTTAGGCTTTATGACTTAGATAAACGCCAAGTAGGCATCTATAGTAAACAAGGTACACTCAACGTAAGTGAAATGTCACGCTTCTCTGAGGCAGTAAACCCTTAATAAACTACCTCAGAGGTTTGCAACTAGAGCCTCTGAGGTTTAATTCCTATATTGTAATGCCATGAAAAATTTTGCTTTGCTGATTTGCGGCCCATATCAGTAAGGCACTAACCATGTAACGATCGACTAGTTTTGGCCAACATTGAAATACATTGACACCCACCATAATTATTTTTTGAAAACAATAAACACATTTTGTATGGGAGATGAACCGCCCATTGCACTTCCTACTAATAAAAAGTGCATGTTAGATGCTGTGGTGCTCCCCCTGTGTCAGGATAATTGTGCATTCACTTTCGTTTGTCCGCGCAAGGTCAACTGCTCATGCTTTTACCAATAATGAAACCAGCGCCTTGAATAGTGCCATGATGAGGTTAACCGATGAATGTCTCGGCTCTGGCATCCTGCTTCGCTCTACCTTCTAAATCCATTTAGTCGTAGTACCCCAGCGACTCCAAAAGGATATGGAAAAACCTGGCTGCGATGAGCTCGCAATAATCGATTACTGCGTAACGCGCCTATATGTGTTTGCCGTAAGCTACTTGCTTAACTGCCCCATCAACAGACGAAGTAAACGAATTTGTTTATTGAATTAGAGTTGATTTTGAATTGACCGTCAATTTATAAAAACGGTCAAAAAAGATACTAGTGCCTATTGATAGAGTTAGGCTCATATGCGTTATAGCCGCTTTATTCACTATCTATTACCATGAAATAAGATGAATTAATTAAGTTACCTTCAGAAAAAACTCTTATACCCCATTTCCCCGGCTCAACTTCGTAGTCTTGTAGTGGCATAGTTAATTTGGCCACCCATTAAGAAAGAAATGTTATGCTAATAAGCATACAAATTTGGGTGAAAAAATGACGAAATTAAAACGCGCAACGTATTCTGCTGCAATCAAATTAGAAACAGCTCAGCTTGTAGTTGATCAAGGCTACACGCAAGAAGATGCAGCTAAAGCTATGGGGGTTGGTAAATCAACTGTAAGTAAGTGGGTAACTCAATTAAAGCAAGAACGGAATGGCCAGTCCCCATTGGCTTCACCAATGACGCCTGAACAAATTGAAATCCGCGAACTTAAAAAGCAAATCCAACGCATTGAATTAGAAAAGGATATATTAAAAAAGGCTACCGCTCTCTTGATGTCCGACTCCCTGA
>NZ_AUTP01000299.1:24338-70941 GCF_000498075.1 Pseudoalteromonas sp. TAB23 | reverse complement strand
CCCGACATATTACTTACTATTTCATCGTCGGTTGGGGTTGGGTTTGCAGCTAATAAGCTTGCAGCTTGCATCATTTGGCCGCACTGGCAAAAACCACACTGCGGTACTTTATGCTCAATCCATGCTTGTTGCACTGGATGGTCGCCCTGCTCGCTTAACCCTTCAATTGTAGTAATTGAAAGACCCGCTACNCTGCCGCTACAGGTAATACACACGAGCGCTGAGCTACCCCATCAATATGCACGGTACACGCACCGCACTGTGCCATACCACAGCCAAATTTAGGCCCAGTTAAATTCAATTCGTCTCGGAGATACCATAATACTGGCGTTGACGGATCGCCAGAAAACTCATGTTTATTACCATTAATGGTAAGCGTGATCATACTAAACTCCTTGGCAAAGCGCTTTACAGGAGGGTTCCTTGTTGCGCGAGAACTATTTTTAATTACTTACTATTTTATACTTACTACTTTTAGCCTACCACTTAGATCTGTTTTATAAAAATACTAATTATTAGAACGTTTAAACCACATTGAAAATATTAACGTCTGATTATTAGTATTATAACTAGGCCCTGCTGACCTTTTTAGATTGAAGTTCACTCAATCTAGGGGAGATTTAATCGCGGCGGGAGGTTTGTAAACAACAAAGCGTAAATTGCCCCTATGCAGACCCTTTAGGGCAGGGCATGTTAAACCTCGAAAGATAAAAAGACCCTAAATAAAAGTTTAAAAACACCCAAGTTAAAACTTACAATATATTTAAGCAAAAATCGTATTAAGTAACCACATCGTTATTAGCAAAGTGTAGGGTTATACGAACACCTATGACAAAAGTAAGCAATAAATCGTTGAGTTTAAAAAGATTATTAATAAATAAAAAACCGCCATTTGGCGGTTTTAGATAGTGTAAATAAGCTTTTAACTATTAATTAAAACGGCGTCTACCAAATAAAACCACTGATAGCAGCGTAAGTAAGTAATAAATACTGCCACCTGAGCTAGAGCCTGAATCAGATGAAGGAGTCGCTAGCGCATCAGCTTGCTTACCTTCAACGTTTATAGTCACAGTTTGAACTGCTGAACTATCAAATTTATCTTTAGCTACATAGCTAAACGTTACTACATGATCGGATTCGCTCGTAGGAGTTAGTTTAAACAATCCAGTATCAGGCTCAAATGTTAGAGTTCCTGAGTTTGGCTCGGTTACCACTTCAAATTCAAGTGTATCGTTGTCGCTATCTAATGCTGAAAAGCGACCATTCACTTCACTCTTGTAAGAGGTGTTATATGTTACATTTTGAGCTTGTGGGGCTGTATTTGTTAGTTCAATAACAACATTATGAAGCTCAGATTCAACTAAAGAATCTTTTACTGTAAAGCTAACTGATACTGGCTCAACCGAGTCACCACTTGGTGAAAAGGTCACGCTACCTAAAGCAGAGTCCATTAACTGAATTTGCCCATGAGCAGGCGAATTTTTAATTTGAAATACTAATTGCTCTGCGTCTTCATCCATACCTTCTAGATTAAAGTTAAGCGGTGTACTCCAATGAGTTTGCAGTGTCATATTATTTGCTGTTGGTGCTGTATTTGTGAGCTCTAACGTTAAGCTTGATAACGCTGAACGTGAACGATCTTTTACTGTGTAGTAACTAAGCTCGTCAATGCCTACAGTCCCCGAAGGTATATAAGTTAGTAGACCCGCCTGTCTGTCGGTAAACTCGACCCTACCCAGAGTTGGTCTCTTATTTAAAACTACATAATCAATATCATCTGATACAGGTAAATCTATTTGTATGCTTTTTAAAACATGATCAGAGTAGCTTACAGCTTCAGGCTTAGCTAAAGGCTCAGCAACTTGATTAGAAAACACCTCCAATGACTGACCTGCCAACAAGGTATAATCAACATTATTATACGTAGAAGTTGCTAACCAACTGTCATTATTCTTACGCTCAACAGTGTATGAAACCACATTGCTATCTAGGTTATATTCACCAAACTGATCTGAACACGAATACTGCACAAACCCAGCTCTTACAGACACAATGTTATTTAAAGAGTTTTGGCACACTTCACTAATTAATGTTGTCTGCCCATTTAAAGCCACTTTATAAAGTGAGCCATTATAGGTAGATGCAACTAAAGTTTCTTCTCCATTAATAACAGTGTTAACAAAACCGTTAAAGCTTTGCTCCAAAGCAACTTTAGATATAGTGTTTTCAGAGTAGTCATAACTAATGAGGTAATCACTAACGAGACTAACCACATCTATATTTTCGTTATTAAGAAAGCTTCCAGTTACTATTGAACTCATGCCGCCCCAATAAAATCCTAAGCGAGGCGATGTTTTTAATAACTCTCCAGTTTGCCCATTTAATACTTTAAAAAAGGTACCTTCACTTCCTGTATGCTCAGCACCATTACCTACTATTATTTCTAACTTGCCATCATTATTAATATCTAACGTTGTTAAGGTACTAATGTAGTCTCCGTCGCCAAGATATGTTTGAAATAGCTCTTCACCCGTTTCAGGTGAAAACACCTGTACATTCGCATCGTATATAGCAGAGCTGCCAGCAATAATATAATTCTTACCATCATCAAACAGCTGAGCAGTAGTAACTAAATTATTATTATCCCAATCGTTATTAACGCTTATATTTGTAAGTATTTTTTCATTAGTTTGTGTATCTACTATATGCAAAGCGTTACTGTCACGCTCGGAATAAAGTATATCTAAGCTTCCGTTGTTATTAATATCAGCAAGTGCTAACGCTTTATTTGAGTAGTACTTAATGCCTTTAGCCCACTGTTGAGTTTTGTCATCCGTGTTGTGAATATAAAAACCATCTTCACCTGACGAAGAATAACCTGAGCCCCAAGCAATATTTTGCTTACCATCACCGTTAAGGTCATCTACAACAATGCCCGACACACCATGCTCTGGATTATTAATACTCCAAAACTCAACGCCTGTTGTGAGTGAAAGCGCGTATAAACTCCCCCACTGACCATCGCCGTAAACTAAATCGTCGGTACCATCATTATCGATGTCTGCAACTATTACTTTATCAATATCTAAGTCGCTTTGGGCTGTCCATAAAATGCTTTCAGTGCTTGGGCTTAGCATTTCTATGCTGTACCAACTTTGCCCATTAATCACTTCATCTAAGCCGTCGTTATTAATATCAACAGCAATTAAATGCTCGCCATTAATACTTACACTAAGTTGTTTGTGCAGTACAAATTCTGAATTTTCGAATCTATAAACCGCACCATCACTAAATAAAACTTCTTTTGCATTAGCCTCAGTAAACGAGCCTGTCACAAAATTTTGCGGTACGTTTTCAAGTACCGCAATTTCAGATAAATCGAGCGAGTTAAGAACAAAAAGCTTACTACTTTGATAAACAAAAAGCTCATCTTGGCCATCGCTGTTTATATCAAACTTATCTGCTGCTCTTGGGTAATAAAATTCCTTGCTTAGCTCTATCTCTTGAGTGACTAAATTAACTTTATGTACTGCGTTATTGTCTAAAACATATAAGTAATATGTATCTGCCACTGTATCTTTAATTAGTGTGGTATCTTCAATATAGTCATCAAAGTCGTAGCGAGCTGTTACTTTATAAGCACCTTTTACATACTCTATAATATTAAAATTGCTCTCTTGGGCGGATATTATGTGCTTGCTACCCACACCAGACAAAGGTGCAATGTACATGCCTTTGCGACCTGTTGAGTTACCTAACGAAAATTCACGAAATACGCTACTAAGCTCTATGCTTTCATCGTCTGAGGCAGCTTGAGTAAGGCTATTATTTTTTATAATTGGCGCGAGTAGAGGTTTTTTAGATAAACTTTCAAAATGAGCTTTATCAAAATTTATTTTTTGATCGTTAACTAAAACAGCATCACCGTAAGTATTTTCTTGAGTGTTTTTTATAGGCTGAGCGTGAGTATTGGCATTCACTGAATACGCGCTCATCATGAGCAACGTAAGGCAAGATAGTTTAATCAATTCCATAATCCTTTGTATTTCTTTATTTAATCACGTCACTACAACTGCAACGTTCCATTAACACGGCATTATATAGAGTACCAACCGGAAATAAAGAGGCGATTAACAAAGTTTTACAAAGGGATAGAAGAATAAAGTAATAACATTTAACTTGCAGCTAAAGCTACTTTTATAGAAATTTTAGCCGCATGCTTACTAATAAAAAGCGATTAATGAGTGCTTATAACATCTTCAGACAACAATCGCTCATCGTCTTTATAAACTTCAAGCCAACCTGGTGGTGATGTATCGCAGCCAATAATGGTTACTTGTAGCACATAACTATAGCGACCATTTTTAAACGTATAGTGATGATTCCCGCCGCTACCCTCAAATGTAATATCGCCATTTAGTAAAACCATATCAGGCTTGTCGCTTGGTTTTTTATTAATACCCCACACTGCATACCGAAAATTATGCTCGCCTAAATCATCAACGCGAACATGATAGTTAGCAGTTTTCCAATCGAGTACTGGTTTTTCAAAAGTATTAATACTTGCGTGCAAGGATTGCTTACCTTGTTCTATTAAGCTTTTAGCAAGTGCCTGCTCTTTAGTATTTTGGGTATTTACAGCAATAATTTTACCGTCGGTATCTACCCACATAACGCCGTTATTTAGCATAATGCCGCGCCAACCTACTTTATCCCAATCGGTATTAATGTTTGAACTGGCAATAACTGCTATTAGCTCATCATTAAATACTTCATCAAAGCGGTTAATAAACTCAGCTTCATTTTTAATGTCAGGTATGGGGTATCGTCGTTTTAATGGGTAACGAACAAGTGCTGCAATTGCGGCTTTGTCATTAGCTTCAAATGCAGCAATAACAGGTAAAACGAACTCGTGATACTTTTGCTCAAGAGCAAATGTGCTAGATGTAAAAAGTAGAGATAAGCAAAGTAAGATGAAATTTAGATACTTCATTTTTAGTCCTTTAGCGCGTTCATGTCTTAATTTACCGCCTAAAGGCATGCTTAAACCTTTAGATGTTATAGAGATTAATAATAAATATATAGATTATTAATCCGCTTATAAACGAAGCTAATGCATTTAAGTAAACCCGGGTGTTATAGCCCTTCATAAACCATTCTTTTACTAACGTTATTGGAATCAAAACTAAGCACAAATAAGCAAACCAAGGGGATACAAACATATCAGCTAAGCTAGATTGCATTAAAAGATCACTATTGCCATATCTTTCGGTACTTATCACCTCATAACTCTCACGATCGAATGCGGTGGCAGCGACTCCAAATAAGAAAATTATATGAGTAAATAGTAAAGCTAAATTTAAAGTTCTTTTTAACAAGCTAATATCACGAGTTTTAATAGTACACGAGCTATGCATTTTAGTTTTTCTGTTCCTAAAATATGATTAGAACGGCTAATTTGACTTGTTTTACGTCAAAGTGCAAAAATACTTTTATCAATATGATAATAAAAATGGTGAAGCAGAGTCAGATTACGTTACTTAAAATGAAACAGAGTTTGCTCTTTATTTTATTTTTTTGACTTAACCTTGGGTGTCATGGGTTGAAGTATCATCAGTAATTGAAACTTTAAACAACAACGCCCTCATTTTTAAGGAACACCATTTAGTTCGAGTTTAATTTTTGGTACTCCTATGTCTGCAATGCTAGCAGGCTTGCTCTGGCTAAAAATTAAAAATACCGAAATTAGCCTACACAGTTTAAATAAGTGGTACAAACTATATGGAATAACTTTATTACTTATGGTGGTTACTACACCTATTATACCAACATTATTGAAAGTAAAATTGATGATAAAGGTTATAGTATTTTTAATTGGTATGCCCGTGGTTCCATTTATGCACCGATATTTAGGTAACCGGTCAAAGCTATCGCATTAAAGAAGGCTTTAAAGTCAGAGTGGATAATATATTGGTTAAAACAACAAACGTCTAAACCAACTCCAGAAGTTGTCATGAACAAAATAGATGAGTTATTAGCCAATAAACATTAATGATTTTAGAACAAAAAACGAGCCTAATTTGGCTCGTTTTTGTTTTACTGATAGCTAAAAACTGACCGTTCGCTCTACTCTGGATCATACCCCAAGTTCGGCGACAGCCAACGTTCAGCTTCTTCAAGCGTCATATTGGTTCGTTTAGCATAGTCTTCTACCTGATCCTTTTGCACAGCGGCTACTGCGTAGTACTTAGCCTCTGGGTGTGAGAAATACCAACCTGAAACAGCAGCACCTGGCCACATGGCGTACGAGCTAGTTAGCTGCATGCCAATGCGCTTTTCGGTGTCTAATAATTGCCAAATTTTCTTTTTCTCAGTGTGCTCAGGGCACGCAGGGTAACCTGGCGCTGGGCGAATACCTTGGTAGTTTTCGCGTATTAGCTCATCGTTTGCTAGATTTTCGTCTGGTGCAAAACCCCAATACTCTTTACGTACTTTTTCGTGTAAGTATTCTGCAAACGCTTCGGCGAGCCTGTCGGCAACCGCTTTAATCATTATTTTGTTGTAATCGTCTTGCTGTGCGTCAAACGCATTTGCTAAGTCGTCTTCTTCTAAACCGCCCGTTACTGCAAACGCGCCAAAATAATCTGGTGTACCTTTGGGTGCTATATAGTCGGCTAGGCAGTAGTTAGCAAAGTCGGTTTTTTCGGTTTGCTGACGTAAATGGCACGAGGTAGTTAACAGCTCTTTGCGTGTTTCGTCGGTGTATATTTCTATGTCGTCCCCAACGCGGTTAGCAGGGAATAAACCTATTACGCCAAGTGGTTGCAAACTGCCTGCTTTTTCAAGGTCGTCTAACATATCGTTAGCGTCTTTAAATAAGCTTTGCGCTTGCTCGCCTACTACTTCGTCGGTCATTATGCGCGGGTATTTACCAGCGATTGACCACGTCATAAAGTATGGCGTCCAATCTATGTATTTACGCAAAGTAGCAATTGATACGTTTTTAAACTCGATCACGCCAAGCTTTTTAGGCACTGGTGGCGTGTAGTTATCCCAATCAAGCTTTGCTGCGTTATCGCGTGCGCGCTGGATTGTAACAGGCTTAGAGCGTGGTTTTTTACGTGCTTGTTGCTCGCGTACTTTTACATATTCAGCTTGGGTTTTTTCTAAAAAACCAGACTTATGCTCTTTTGATAATAAATTAGATACTACACCTACCGCACGGCTGGCATTACTTACATACACTACGCCTTTGTCATATTGCGGTTCAATTTTTACTGCGGTGTGCGCTTTAGAAGTAGTTGCGCCACCAATTAGTAGCGGAAGTTCAAAACCACGGCGTTTCATTTCTTTTGCTACGTGTACCATTTCGTCAAGCGATGGGGTAATTAAGCCCGATAATCCAATAATATCGGCTTTTTCGTCGATTGCGGTTTGCAGTATTTTATCTGCCGGTACCATTACACCTAAGTCAATTACTTCATAGTTATTACATTGCAGTACAACACCCACAATATTTTTACCTATGTCGTGTACGTCGCCTTTTACGGTCGCCATTACTATTTTACCGTTAGTTGAGCCTTCTTCTTTTTCAAGCTCAATGTATGGGTCTAGGTAGGCTACGGCTCGCTTCATTACGCGCGCCGATTTAACAACTTGTGGTAAAAACATTTTGCCTGCACCAAATAAGTCGCCTACTACGTTCATGCCGTCCATTAACGGCCCTTCAATTACGTGAATAGGTTTAGCTGCTGCGGCGCGGCATTCTTCGGTATCTTCATCTATGAATGTAGTAATACCTTTAACAAGCGCGTGCTCAAGGCGTTTTGCAACAGGCCATGTGCGCCACTCTAAATCTTCTACTCGCTCGGCTTGCGCCATACCCGAGTATTTTGGTGCAAGCTCTACTAAACGCTCGCCTGCGCCTGAGTCGGTGTTAAGTATTACGTCTGTAACTGCTTTACGTAATTCTTCTGGTATATCATCGTAAACGGCGAGTTGCCCCGCATTTACAATACCCATGTCCATACCAGCTTGAATCGCATGATATAAAAACACCGAGTGAATAGCTTCACGTACGGGGTTATTACCTCTAAACGAAAACGATACATTTGATACACCGCCCGACACTTTACAGTGCGGCAAATTTTGCTTAATGCGGCGTGTGCCTTCAATAAATTCTACGGCGTAGTTGTCGTGCTCTTCAATACCGGTGGCTACGGCAAATATATTAGGGTCGAATATAATATCTTCTGGCGCAAAGCCAATATCTTCTACCAATATTTTATAACTGCGCGCACATATTGCGAACTTACGGTCTGCCGTGTCGGCTTNTCCGTCGGTATCAAATGCCATTACAACAGCGGCTGCACCAAAGCGTTTTATTATTTTAGCTTGGCGAATAAACGGCTCTTCGCCCTCTTTTAGCGATATTGAGTTAACAATTGCCTTGCCTTGAATACACTTTAAGCCTGCTTCTATTACTTCCCATTTTGAGGAGTCGACCATAATTGGTACGCGAGAAATATCAGGCTCTGAGGCTATTAAGTTTAAAAACTTAACCATGGCGGCTTTTGAGTCCAACATGGCTTCGTCCATGTTTATATCAATAACCTGTGCGCCGTTTTCTACTTGTTCACGTGCCACTGTTAGCGCGGCTTCAAAGTCTTCTTCCATGATTAAACGTTTAAACATGGCAGAACCCGTTACATTGGTACGTTCGCCGACATTAGTAAATACTGCTATTTGTTGGGTCATGCTGGCTCCTTAATTTAAGTTACAGGCTTCAAGGCCTGATAAACGCATGCGTACTTCAAGCTCTGGTAGTTGGCGTGGTTTAACGCCCGCTAAACCTTTTGCAAAAGCGCGAATATGCGCAGGCGTGGTGCCACAGCATCCGCCTACTATATTAATAAAGCCCGATTTACCCCAATCGATAATTTCGGTTGCCATATCGTCCGCTTCTAAGTCGTATTCACCAAACTCATTTGGTAAGCCCGCATTAGGGTGTACCGATGTAAACGTTTCGCACACGCGCGACAACTCTTCTACATACTGGCGCAGTAAATCAGGACCAAGCGCACAGTTTAGGCCGATTGATATAGGCTTAATATGGCGAATAGAATTATAAAATGCTTCAGTTGTTTGTCCCGAAAGCGTACGACCAGAGGCGTCGGTAATAGTCCCCGAGATCATAACTGGTAATGTGCGCCCTGCTTGCTCAAAGGCTTCTTCTACGCCAAACGAGGCCGCTTTTGCGTTAAGGGTGTCGAATATAGTTTCGATTAGTATTAAATCGGCGCCGCCCTCCATTAATGCAAGTGTTGATTCAATATACGCAGCAACCAGCTTATCAAAGGTGACATTTCGGTAACCCGGATCGTTTACGTCTGGCGAAATTGAACACGTTTTAGCTGTCGGCCCTAAAACACCGGCTACATAGCGCGGTTTTTCTGGCGTTTTAGCCGTAAATTCATCACAAATGGCGCGTGCTAATTTAGCCGACTCTAGATTTATTTCACGACTTAGGTTTGCCATGTCGTAATCTTCCATCGAAATAGTGGTCGAGTTAAACGTATTGGTTTCGATAATATCGGCGCCCGCTGATAAAAAACCACGATGAATATCAGTGATTAAATCGGGCTTGGTTAGGCTTAATAAATCGTTATTGCCTTTAATTAATACATGCCAGTCTTTAAAACGCTCTCCGCGATAGTCTTCTTCTTCTAGCTTATGATCTTGGATCATGGTGCCCATAGCGCCATCTAAAATTAAAATGCGTTCTTTTAATGCGGCGCTTATTTCGGCTTGCTTATTATTTGTAGGAGCGTTATTCGGCATAGTTGTTAGTCCTCACGTCTTGGCTAACTAAATTAATATCATACGGTGTGGTTTGGTACACGTAGTAATTTAACCAGTTCGAAAAAAGTAAAAAAGCATGGCTTTGCCACGTTTTTGAAGGTTGTTTAGTTGCATCGTCATCCGGAAAGTAATTTTCGGGCTTTGGTGCATTAGGGCTTTTTTTACAATCGCGCTCGTATTCTGCTTTTAGCGAGTCGGCGTCGTACTCTGGGTGGCCGGTTATAAACACTTGGCTACCCGATTTATTTTTAAGTAAGTAAGCCCCTACTCGCTCAGAACCTGCCAGTACAACTAGCTCATCACAGGCGTTTATTTTATTTATATCAATGTGGCCGTAGCGTGAGTGCGGTACCAAAAAGGTGTCGTCGAATCCGCGAGTCAGTGCGCCGTGATCAAAGTAACATTGGTGGGTAAATACGCCACACAGTTTGTCGTCTTTTAAATCGCGCTTTAAATTGTAACGGTGATATAGCGCTGCATGTGCTGCCCAGCACGAAAATAACGTAGAGGTAACATGTTGCTCAGCCCAATCAATAATAACCTTTAGCTCATCCCAATACGCTACATCGTCGTATTCTAAATGGGCAAGTGGCGCACCGGTTACAATTAACGCATCGTAATTGTTGTCTTTAACCTCAGAAAAATAACGATAAAAGGTATCAAGGTGCTCTTCTGAATTACTGCTACTGCGGTGAGTGTCGAGGCGCAGTAGTTCTACGTTTACTTGCAAAGGCGAGTTGGCAAGCAAACGAATAAACTGAACTTCGGTTTCTACTTTATTAGGCATTAAGTTTAAAATAGCCAAACGCATTGGGCGTATCTCTTGCGTTTTTGCACGACTTTTTGGCATTACAAATACGTTTTCTTGACGTAAACGTGCAATTGCCGGCAACTCGTCTTTTACTGTAATTGGCATATTTTTACTCCTGCTCATAAAAACCGAAAGTTAATTATGAACTGAAAGTAAAAAATATCAACCTCTAGATGTATAGATGTCTAAATGAAATTTATTCATTCTATTAAATTAGGGTTTACCGAGGTGGTATGTATGAGGAAAAACGCCTCTATTATAAAATAACCAGCTTTAATATTTGGAAGTAGCGCTACTAAAAACGAGTAGCGCATATACAGTTAAAAACGGTAAACCACAGATAAATTAAGTGCGTAAATATCGCCTTCATCTGTATCAAAATATTGGTATTCAGCGCTTAATTGCCAGCGTTGAGTTAACCTAAAGTCAACGCCAGTTCCGTACGTTACGCCGCCTTCGTCGTAGTTTTGCTCAGTTATTAACGTAGAATTTGTATCTGTACCAGTTATTGATTCTGCAAGGTTTTTTAAGTCGCCTTCATTGTAACTTAATTTATTTCTACCATAGCCACCAAATAAAAACACATCAGCTCGAGATGAAATTGGATAATTAGCTTTTACAAATATACTTGTTTGCAAATCAAGGCTTGAATCGATTTCGCTCTTAATGAATTCTGAGCTAAGCGAACCGTCCTGTGGGTTCTGAGTGTAAACAATTCCGTTTAGAGGAGTTGACTCATCATTTAACCCAAAACCTATACGCCCTTCTAATGCAAAGTATCGCGAAAACTGATATCCAAACCGGCCATAAAGCGTTGTAAACTGTATGCTATCACTCTCGTATACATCAATTTGCGTAGACCCTATCCCTATTCCTTGGTAATAACCATTTACATGGAGTATGTCTGCTTGGCTCGAAAATGAGTATAAACCTAAAAGTAATGCCCCTAACTTTGTAACTATTTTCATGTTCATTCCTTTAAATCTTTGTAATATTTAATAATATGATGTCTAACAACAAACTAAGTGTGGCCTGCCTATATAACTTGCTTATACTTTACAGCTTGTAAATATACTGTACCACTTTTGTTAAAAATGGAATGTATTTGAACAATATAAAACAATAGATTACAGAATTTTACATAATAGAAATCCTGTAATAGTAGTGTTTTAAACGAGCAATCAAAACAAAGTACCGCTTAGGTAAGCGTATTGTTCTATACAGCATTCGTTGACTGTTTCACCCGTCAGCCACTACAATACAACATTGAAATTTTTATTATTATTTGAAGGCTTTCCTCCATGGTTTTACCTGATAAATTTATATTCTCGATGAGTCGAGTATCTAAGGTTGTGCCACCTAAGCGCACTATCTTAAAAGATATTTCGTTACACTTTTTTCCTGGCGCTAAAATTGGTGTGCTTGGTTTAAACGGTTCTGGTAAATCTACGTTACTACGTATTATGGCCGGTGTTGACCAAGATTTTGAAGGTGATGCACATCCTCAGCCTGGTACAAAAATTGGTTATTTACCGCAAGAGCCTGTTTTAGACGAAAGCAAAACAGTTCGTGAAATTGTTGAAGAAGCTGTTGGCGAAGTTAAACACGCACTTAAACGTCTTGACGAAGTGTATAACGAATACGCCATGGAAGACGCTGACTTTGATGCACTTGCAAAAGAACAAGGCGAGCTTGAAGCTGTTATTCAGGCGCACGATGGTCATAACATCGACAACGTTTTAGAACGCGCAGCTGATGCACTTCGCCTGCCAGAGTGGGATGCTAAAATTGAGCACCTTTCAGGTGGTGAGCGTCGTCGTGTTGCTATATGTCGATTATTGCTTGAAAAACCAGACATGCTTATTCTCGATGAACCAACTAACCACTTGGATGCTGAGTCGGTTGCATGGTTAGAGCGCTTCTTACACGATTACGAAGGCACTGTTGTGGCGGTAACGCATGACCGTTACTTCCTTGATAATGTAGCGGGTTGGATATTGGAGCTTGACCGTGGTGAAGGTATTCCATGGGAAGGTAACTACTCTTCTTGGCTTGAACAAAAAGATGCGCGCTTACAGCAAGAACAAAAATCTGAAAAAGCACGTCAAAAATCAATTGCACAAGAACTTGAATGGGTTCGTTCAAATCCTAAAGGTCGTCAAGCTAAGTCAAAAGCACGTATGGCTCAGTTTACTGAAATGCAGCAGTCTGATTACCAAAAACGTAACGAAACTAACGAGATGTTTATTCCACCTGGCCCGCGTTTAGGCGACCAAGTACTTGAAGTAACAAATCTTCGTAAGAGTTTTGGCGATCGCGTTTTAATTGACGATTTAAGCTTTAGTATGCCAAAAGGTGCCATTGTGGGCATTATTGGTGCTAATGGCGCGGGTAAATCAACGCTGTTTAAAATGATCAGTGGTGAGCAAAAGCAAGACAGCGGTAGCATTACCGTTGGCGAAAGCGTACACCTTGCTACTGTTGATCAGTTCCGCGACGGTATGGACGAAAGCAAAACTGTTTTCCAAGAAATATCAGACGGCCAAGACGTACTAAAAATTGGTAACTTTGAGTTCCAAAGCCGTGCGTATGTAAGTCGCTTTAACTTTAAAGGTAACGATCAGCAAAAGTTTGTTAAAGACCTATCAGGTGGTGAGCGTAACCGTTTACACCTTGCTAAGTTATTAAAAGCTGGCGGCAATGTGTTACTACTCGATGAGCCAACCAATGACTTGGACGTTGAAACACTACGTGCACTAGAGAACGCTATTTTAGAGTTTCCTGGTTGTGTAATGTGTATCTCGCATGACCGTTGGTTCCTTGACCGTATTGCTACGCACATTTTAGATTACCGCGACGAAGGTCAAATTAACTTCTTTGATGGTAACTATACTGAATACGAAGAGTGGCTTAAAAAGACACTAGGTGCAGCAGCAACTGAACCTAAACGTATTAAGTACAAAAAAATTGGTTAATATTTACTGTAGCTAATTTATTACAGTAATACTAAGCCCTGCATTTATGCGGGGCTTTTTTATGCCACCAGCATTACAGGAGCATATCCTGCTAGCATGTAGAGAATTACCCGCTATGCTTAATTTATTATAAAAACAGTAAGGCTAAATTAGGTTATGCAAAATCGTCGTCAGTTTTCTCGTGTTTTATTTTCAACCGATGCACAAGTGATTTTTAATGATCACCAATACCCATGTAAATTACTTGATGTATCTTTGCATGGCGCATTAATCACTAAATGTGATGCTTTTATTGGCAACCAAAATAGCCAAGCTGTTCTGCGTTTTTCGCTGCCTCAAAGCGAAATAGAAATAAAAATGGAGGTTGTGGTGTGCCATATAGAAGCGGATCATATTGGTTTAAAATGCCACCATATTGATATAGACAGCATTACTTATTTAAAGCGTTTAATAGAGCTAAACTTAGCTGATGACGAACTATTACATCGCGAACTCGCTATGTTGATTCACGACACGCAAGAATAGACTCATTTGGATTAGTTGATTACCATGGTGCAAACTTTTCAACTTGTGTAAACATGACTTTAAATCCACATTTACCTTTGGTGTATCACCCTAACTACTCGTTTAATTTCGATCCAAAGCACCGTTTTGCAATGAGTAAGTTTGCACATTTATATCAGCATGTTGCAGAGCTTGGTTTGATTGGCGATAACCTGGTTGAGCCAATATTAGGCACGCCAGAGCCACTTGAGCTAATACACTGCGAAAATTACATACACGATTTGTGGAATAACCGCTTAGATGAAAAAGCAATGCGTCGCATTGGCCTACCTTGGTCAAAAGAGCTTATGGCACGTACCTTTACAGCTCCTCAAGGTACTTTGCAAACAGCTCGTTTAGCACTTAAACATGGTATAGCGTGCCACTTAGCCGGTGGTACACACCATGCGCATACTGATTTTGGCTCAGGCTACTGCATGGTTAATGATTTAGCCTTTACCACGCAAACTTTAATTGAATCGGGTGAAGTAACTAACGTACTTATTTTTGATTTAGACGTGCACAAAGGTGATGGCACAGCCGCAATGTTAGAGCATCAAGCATACGCTTATACTTGTTCTATCCATTGTGAAAAAAACTTCCCCTTTAGAAAGTCCGCTAGCGATTTAGATATTGGCTTAGCCGATAATATGAAAGACGACGAATACCTTGCCGTAGTTGACGACACCTTGAGTTATTTACTTAAAGAGCTAAACCCAAGCTTGGTACTTTACGATGCTGGCGTTGATATTTGGCAAGGCGATGGCTTGGGTAAATTAGATATAAGCTGGGATGGCATAGTTAAGCGCGACCATTTAGTGCTAAAACGCTGCCTTGAACACAACACACCCGTTGCTACAGTAATAGGTGGTGGCTATGATAAAGACCATCTTCGCCTCGCTAAACGCCATGCTATTGTTGTTGAGCAAGCCGCTCGCTTTTAGTTTGAAATAAAAATGTTAAATTCTCGTTCTTATTTAATATGTAAAATAAGAACGAACATATTATGAAGCAACTATTTATTGCCATCGCACTAATTTTTATAAGCTTTACAAGCCATTCGCAAGAAGAAAGTACGCAAGAAACATACCCTAAGCTACCTACATTAAATTTACAAATGGCTGATGGGTCTGCACTCAATACTCAAGATTTATTAGGTCAACCTTACGTTTTACACTTTTGGGCAACGTGGTGTCCGTACTGTAAAAAGCTGCAGCCAGCACTTCAAAAAATTGATGATATGGGCTTAAAAGTTATTGCCGTGAGCTTTAAAGAAGATGACGATGCTACTCCCGCTAAAGCGCTTAGCGATAGAGGTTATACTTTTAAAACAGCCGTAAAAGCCGATGCAATAGCACAGCAATTAGGTATACGAGGCACACCTACTACATTGTTTGTAAATAAAGAAGGCAATGTAATTTGGCTGACTAATACGTCAAACCCAGAGGACGCAAATCTACATTTAAAGGCACGAACATTGTTGCATTCCATCGACATGGCAACTGAGTAACTTATTGCGCTTTTAACTGATTAGGTGTTAAGCCTGTCCAGCGTTTAAAGGCGCGCCGAAAGTTAGGTATATCGTAAAAAGCTAAATGCTCAGCGACTTGTTCGTTATGTTTAGCGCACAGAGTAAGTAGGTAAATAGCTTTGTGCTTATTTTGCTCATCTATTAACGCTGAAAAGCGTACCCCATTGAGTTTGAGTCTGCGCTTAAATGTAGCTGAGCTCATAGCAAAGTGCTTTGCGGTACACTCTAAATTAGCACTTGGGTGAGAGTATAAGTATCTGCAGACGGCTTCAATAAAAGTCATGCTAACTACGCTTTTATCATGTAGCTGCGACTGCGCTTGCATAAATCGTAATTGACTCGCATGCGGGTTTTTAGCCCTTAACATGGTTTTATTTAATACCCAGCGAGTACATGGCTTATCAAAACTTACCTTTAGCCCTAAATTTTGTTCGTACTCTTGAATATGCCGAGGGCGTTTAAAAGCAAAGTCGAACTGACAATGCGGATAACTTTCGCTCACTCGTTTAAGTAAACTATAAAATGCAGTGCTGTATATCTCTAGCACATAGTGGTAAAGGCTTTCATCAAGCCCATGTGCTGGCTGAATATAAATATAAACATTATCGTTTTTAATATACGTTTGGCTAAACAGCAAAGGCGCTAATTGCATTCTTAAAAGTGATAATTGCTTTAATACTTGAGCTAAATTATCGCTATATTTTAATGCCTGAGCTTCGGCTCGAGTGTCGTTAATAAGTTGGCTACCGAGTAAAAAACCACTGTCGGTACTTTTCATCAACAACTTAAATTGAGCTAATAAACGCACCTGCTGAGACACACTAAATGTATGCTGAAAATTAAGTAAGTCTTGTTCAAAAATACCGGTACCGCGTAGCAGCTTATGTAAATTTATGTTTCGGCTTTGAGCAAGCTCTACAGCTGACGTAATAAGCCCTTGAGCGCTTAAATATTTGTCGTCTTGGCTAACAAACATGTGCACGGTGCGCTACTTTTTGTTGATGCTTTTTTTGTTGTAATTGACTATGCAGTTGGCTTGTTAGTTTATCTGTACTGCTATGCTTATTACCTTGTATTAAGGCGGTAGTGACATATTGAAACTTTGCTTTTTTAGATGCTTCAACTTTAAATGCACAATGCTTTAGAGCTCCTTTAATTTGTGCCATCAACTCTTTAGCTTGCTGCTCTGTAGTGGCTGGCATTAGTACCATAAAGCAATCTCCTGCGTAGCGGCACACTACATCACTTAGTCGGCAATTCATTAACAATAGCTCGCTAATTTCACGCAGTAACCGGTCGCCCTCACTAAAGCCAAACTCACTATTAAAATGCGAAAAATCACGAATATCAATAGCCCCAAGCCAGAGTGGTTGTTTGCTCGTAAGTTGCTCTTTAATTGCTGAATCTAGGTACTGCGCCTTATAAAGACCTGTAACTGAACACACCTTATCGTGCTCACGTAAATGCGCTTCACGGCGACGTAGCTGACGATTTAATACGTACTGCTCTTGATGCCAATAATACAAACCCACACTCGTTAACAACATGCCTAAAGGTGCTGGCAGAGATTCAATCCAACTGAGCCATTGATGGGCGGGATGCATTAGCCATTCATCAAGTAAATCTAGGGTTGCCGAGAACATAAATAGCCCAACACCTATTACTAAGTAAGTGGTTACTTTACTCGGTGGTCTTGAAATTAATAACGCGGCAATCCATACAAGAGTCATTAATACAATACCGCCCTCCCCCATAATATCGAGCCACTGAATACTGGCGTAAGTTTTTAATACACCTAAGTAACTACTTAAAAACACAGCGCTAAAAAACATCGCAATAATAGCGTTTATTAATAATCGGTGGCTGATAAAGGGGTTAAATCGCATGTGCGGTATCTCGTTTATAAATGAGTTTTGAAGTTAGTTCATACAAGTTTTTGTTAGCAGGGTCATATTAGCTCAGCTATATGACAACGAGATGATACCTACTTTAAAAACAGCCCTGCACGGTACATAACACCTGACTTTACGAGGAGTGATAAAAGCTCAATACGCTCTACATATTACTCAAACACCTCTAAATACATGTATTTAAACTAA
This sequence comes from Pseudoalteromonas sp. TAB23, assembly GCF_000498075.1. Taxonomy (NCBI): domain Bacteria; kingdom Pseudomonadati; phylum Pseudomonadota; class Gammaproteobacteria; order Alteromonadales; family Pseudoalteromonadaceae; genus Pseudoalteromonas; species Pseudoalteromonas sp. TAB23. The sequence goes on along the minus strand of NZ_AUTP01000299.1, from coordinate 53,121 downwards.
ACACTGTCACATTTACGTAACCAAATATCTTTAGCTTGCTCGCCATACCAAGAAACAACCCAGTAATAACCAAGAGCAAATACAATGAAACACTTTAAAATAAAAGTACTGGTAGCCGTATTAGCCTTATGTAATTTAACGGCTTATGCAGAAGATGATGCAAAAGAAACCACAAAAAAAGATATCGAAGTTTCTGACAAAATTGTTGTATATGGTGAAATTGGCTACAGAAACCGTTCAGACGAACTCGCACCAACCTTAGAATATTCACAAGAATACTTTCAACGTTTTGAACCTTTAACCGCAGGCGATGCATTAAAACGAGTACCCAGTGTTACATTTTTATCGGATGTACTTGAATCGGATGGTGCACGTATGCGGGGGTTAAGCCCTGCTTATACAAAGGTGCTTATAAACGGTGAAGAAGTACCTGGCGCAGGTGCCGACCGTTCATTTTTTGTTGACCGAATTCCGGCTGAGTTAATTGAACGCGTTGAAATTATTCGCTCATCAAGTGCTAACCGCTCAGCCGATGCTATTGCGGGCACATTAAATATTGTATTGCGCGATGGTTACAGTTTAGATGGCGGTTACTTGCGTGCTGGTGGCTTGTTTTATGATGATGGTGAATTTAAAGAAAGCTTAGCTGCAGTGTACGGTACTGAATTTGCTGGTGGGCGCTTATTACTTGGTGCAAATTTACAAGGCAGATATAACCCAAAACAAAAAACTAGTTTGCGCTACGGCGATAGCCCTGAAAACAATATAAATTTTCAAACAGAAGAATTTGATAACCGCGAAGACCAATCTGACACTCGCGATGGCGACGACACGTCACTTAACTCCAGCTACGAAATTGTTTTTGACGACGATAGTCAGTTTAATATTAGCGCTATGTGGGTTGATACAGAGCGTACTGAGGATGAACGTTCATTTGAATACAACGACCCAACTGCAACCAATAACGATATTGTAAATGGCGATAACTTAGAAACAGATAATGCGAATGTTAAATATATTGACCAAACTAATTACAACATCAATACCGCTTATGAATTTCCACTACTAAGTGGCACAAGTAAGTTTAAATTTGGCTTTGCTCGGTTTGAAGAGTCTGTTTATGAGGAAGAAGTCGAATTAGATACCTCAGAGCTGCCTATGGTATTTGAAGAAGAGCAAACTAAAAGTGAAATAGATGATAAAGAATGGACTCTACAGTGGCAACACAGCCAACTTTGGGGTGACAGCAAAGAAATTCAGTTTGGTGCATTTTTACAAAATAAAAAACGCGACAGTGAAATTTTAGAATCGCAAAACGAATTAGAACTTGCACTTACCAGTTGGGATCAATACGCAGCAACACCTTTAACGCTTGCTGCATTTAATAGCGAGTACGAAGCGGTTACTGGTGGTGTAAATACTTTAGAAGAAGATCGCTTTGACTTATTTGCCCTTGTTAAGCACAAAGATGATTTATTTGCTTGGGAGCTGGGCGTTCGCTGGGAGTCTACCGATTCTAAAATTAATGATAAAACAATTGGCGTGACCGAAAATAATAGTTACGACTTTATCCTCCCCTCGGCACACTTTCGTTATAACGTTAGCGAAAATGGGCGTATAAGTGCATCGATTGCGCGTAGTTTACGCCGCCCTGAGTTTGATTTTTTAACGCCGGCACTTATCGAAAAAGAGCTTGGCGATAACGACCAACTAGGGAACCCTGAATTAAAACCAGAATCAGCTTGGGGTATGGACTTAGGCTACGAGTATCGCTTAGGAAAAAGTGGCGTTGTAGGTATTAATTTATTTTATCGCAAAGTAAATGACCTAATAGAAATAGCAAATACAGGACAAGAAGGCTCTGAGGGCGAAGGTACATTTGTACTGCAACCACGCAACACAGGCGATGGTAATGTTAAAGGCGTTGAGCTTGATTTATCTACTCCACTTGGCGCATTTAGCATGCCTAATACGGGTGTATTTTTAAACTACTCATGGCTTGATAGTGAAGTAACCGATTTTTTTGGAACTCGCAAATTTAACGACCAATCAGACTACGTTTATAACGTAGGGTTTATTCAAGACTTACCCAAACTCAAAGCTGCATTTGGCGTAACTTACCGCAAGCAAGGTGATGCCTATGGACGTATTGTAGGTGAAGAAATAACTACATCTTACAGTGCCGACTTTGAAGTGTTTTTAGAAAAACGTTGGGAAGATGTAACGCTACGCTTGGTGGGTTCAAACCTACTTGATGCAAGTAAAGACGAAACCTTTAATAAATTTGATAACGTTGAAGATCAGTTTAGTAGAAGCTTTGATGAGTACGAAATTGAATCTGAAGAAGCGGGTCCGGTTTATCAACTTATGCTGCGTTACGCGTTTTAAATAAGTTTATGAGGTAGTGCTAATTACTTTATTTAGCGCTACCAAACATGGGAGAACAATAATGATAAAAAAACATTACTGCTAATAACACTTGGCTTATGCAGTATACAAAGCGTATTGGCAAACGTAACGTACACCGATGTATTATACGAGCAACAAAAAATTGCCAACTTGACGGTGCTGCCTAAGAGCTTAAATTTTACGGTTATTGGTGATTGGGGTCATAACGGGCACTTTTATCAAAAAGACGTAGCACACCAGTTAGAAATAGCGATGTTTCAAACGGATGGTGATTTTACTATTTCAACTGGCGATAACTTTTATCCCAATGGCGTGGCAAGTGTTAACGACCCGCTTTGGCAAAGTGCCTATGAAGATATTTACCATGGCCCACATACATTCGAGCCTTGGTATGTAGTACTGGGTAACCATGATTATTTAGGTAATGCGCAAGCACAACTTGATTACAGTAAAAAAAGTCAGCGCTGGAATTTACCTGCACGCTATTACAGCAAAACCTTTACTTTAAAAGGTGGCGAGCAGATATTAATGGTGTTTTTAGACACTAATACTTTAAATCCTGAATACAAAACACGCGAAAAATACAAAGCAACTCAAGGGCAAAACAGCCAAGCGCAATTAACATGGTTAAATAGCCAGCTCGAAAATAGCCAAGCACGATGGAAAATAGTGGTTGGTCATCACCCACTTTATAGCAGTGGAAAACGTTACGGACTTACTGAAGGTTTACGTAATTTACTCGAGCCCATATTTGAGCAAAATGGTGTGCAAGCATACATAGCAGGACACGAACATGACCTGCAACATAACCAAATAGATGGCAGTAAACTCGACCACTTTGTATCTGGTGGTGGTAGCGAAGCGCGTTACGTAAAACAACGTGAATTTACGCGTTTTGCAGAAGCTACTCCAGGATTTTTGAGTTTTTCGATTAACAATGAAGCACTAAAAGCAACGGCTATTAACTATAAAGGCAAAGTGCGTTACAGCACTCAAAAGCGCTTTGACCAATAAAGGGTTACAACATGAACTTTAAATTAAAAACATCTATTAGCTTAATTGTAAGTAGCTTAGTGCTTAGTACATTAAGTGCGTGTAGCAATAGTAACGTGACTACAAATACGGCAGTAAAAAACACACCCGATAAAGTAGTCATTAATAGTACTAAATTTGGTCCAACAGATAACATGCAAGGCTCACAAGCGGCATGGTTAAATAATAACAATTGGTTGCTAGCAAGCGAAAGCAAAGGCTTAGTGTTAGTTGAAAGTGAAACGCAACAAAGCAGCATTATAAAAAAAGGTAACTTTGAAGCACTTTCTGTCACTAAGCTAACAGCACACTCATTTTTGGTTGCAACTATTGATAACAATCAAGATAACGTTGTTATATTTAATCTTGAACACACTCAAAGTGGCTGGAATACAACTGAACTAACGCGTATTAATCCACCACAAGCACAACCCGATACAGTGTGTTTATTTGCTAATAAAGCGAGTGAATCAATATCAGCATTTGTACCTGATGTACGCGGGCTAATTACTGAAACTATTATTTTTGATACAGCGAATAATAAAGCGGTTAACGTAAATGTACGTGAATTTTCTGGCGTTAGTGAGGCGTCGGGTTGTGCTGTAAGTACAACAACAAATACCTTATATGTAAGTGAAAGCGAAGTAGGCATTTGGGCAATAAACGCGAACGCTGAATCGCAAGCAGATAAAAAACCGATTGCTTTAGTCGCCCCCTTTGGAGAGTTACACAGTGAACTAGGAGCTATTTCGGCTTCGCAAGATGGTATGGTTTGGTTTACTAGTACCAAAAACAATACTGTGTATGCTTATGATCCAATTGGCAAAGCGTTTAATAACTGGATGTTAAATGGTGACTTGAGCTTGGAATCGGTAGCGGTAGCGGTAAATTACACAAGTAACAACACGGCAACGGCAGTGCTGTATAACGACGAAACAGGCGCTTATATTAAAAGTACATTACCTGTAACACCTATCAAAAAATCATTAAAAACCAGCACCCAATCAATTACTCAAATAAAGGCAAGTGCACAAACAGCCCCCGTTCAAGCATTTGGTGATGCAGCAGACGATCCGGCAATTTGGGTTAACCCTAAAAATGCAGCAAACAGCTTAATTTTAGGCACCGATAAACGCCGTGGACTAATGGTATATAGCCTAAATGGCAAGCTTGAACAGTCACTTGAAGTTGGTCGTTTAAATAACGTGGACCTGCGACAAAATAGCACCATTAAAAACAGTACTAATACATTAATAACCGCCAGTAACCGAACACTTAACGGTATTAGTGTATTTACAGTACAAGCTAATAATAATGTGAAGTACATTACTGATATTCCTACTAATCTTGATGAAATTTATGGCTTATGTATGTACTCGTCAAATACGGGGAACTATGTATTTGTAAATGATAAATCGGGGCTGTATCAGCAATATAAAATCAGTGAGGATAACGAAAAAATAACAGGCAAACTTGTTCGCGAGTTTAACCTACCAAGCCAACCAGAAGGCTGTAGTGCAGATGATGAACTAGGACAATTATTTGTAGGCGAAGAAGATGCCGGTATTTGGTTTATAGGTGCAGAGCCAACGGCAGGAAGTACACCGGTTATGCTACAAGACATAAATGAGCAACTTGTTGATGATGTTGAAGGTATGGAAATTTACCACAGCGACAAAACACGTTATTTAGTTGTTTCGAGCCAAGGTGATAACAGCTACGTACTGTATAAAATAAAGAATGGTACTGCGGGCATTAAAACACCTAGCTTAGAGTTTGCAGGTAAGTTTAGTGTAATAAGTGATTTGGTTAATGGTATTGATGGCTCATCAGAAACCGACGGGTTAACAGTAACATCTAAGTCTCTTCCGGGTTATCCTGAAGGTATTTTAGTTGTACAAGATGGTTATAACCGTATGCCACAGCAGCCTCAAAACTTTAAAATAATAGATTGGCGAGAAGTAAAAAAAGCAATTAAGTAGTGCTTATTTAGTCGCTATTATTTTAATGTCGCTTTGAGATTACCTTGAAACCATCTTGAAATTACCTTGAAATTGTATAAAAGGCTCACTTGAGCCTTTTATACAATCCTTTGCAGTTAAGTATTAAGTGTAATTAACTCAATGTAATATATATTTTTATACTACAATTTAAGCTCATAAATTAATTGAGATTATAATGCGCTTACTACTTACTTTATTACTAATTACTTTAAGTGGCTTTGCCGCAGCTGAAGAAGAAAAAGCAGAACTTCCACCGGTAGACCCCGCTTACAATGCTGAGCATCCTATGGCTTTGGTTAATCAAGGCTCATCTATTATTGCAATGAATTTACCCACCTATAATTTACCCAATGATGTGCAAGTTGTTTATAAAATAGGAAACCCCGATGTTCCATTTTTAGGCTTTGTTAGAAATGCCGAGTTAATCACCGTAAAGCCACAAGCGTTTAATATTCAGCATTTAATGCGTGGTGAAGAAATTACGATTATTGCCGATATTTACGAGGGTGATTATCAACAAGGTGGTAGTTTAATTTATTCAAAAAAAGAGTTGGTCTTGAGTAAGCAGCTGTATGCCAGAGAACTAAAAGATTTGAGTGAATCATCGCAATGGCAAGACTACGACATGATTACACTAAGCGGTACTGAGCGTATTTATATTCATAAAATTCAAAAAGCGCCGAGCTATAACCATCTTATTTTTGTCGATTTAGTTAATGCGTGTATGCAAAAGCTTCGTACCTCAAAACGTGTCCCAGCTGAAAATGAGCTTACCTATAAGTTTATTAATTGCGGCACCCTTAAACCACTTTATTACAATGCTGATGATTTTAAGAAATAGTTAATGGTATCTAGTTACTTATATTCAGTGATTAGTTTGAGCCCTTGCTTCATTGCCTCAACTGATTGTCCTGCAAAGCCTAAGCGAACATAACTATATTGCTTAGGCATTAAACTTCTCACTGAATCAGCAAAGTAAAACTCAGATTCTGCTTGTAAATATAGGCTTTTACTTTGCATTGCTTGTTTTATATTGCTCGTATTTTTATTTAAGTTAACCCACATTGCCATGCCGCCATCTGGCTTTTTATACTCTATTGGTAAACCCTGTGATTGCAGCAGCGCCAACGTGTTGTCCATTGCTTCATAACGTTGTTTATAGTGTTTAGTCATGCGTTTTAAGTGGCGCTCAAATCCACCTTCTTGCATAAAGTGCGCAACGGCTAGCTGCATAACCACATCATTTTTATGATTCATTAACTGCTTCCATGCGGTTAACTGTGCTAATACTTCAGGAGCTGCACAAATGTAGCCAATTCTAGCGCCTGAGAACATGATTTTAGAAAATGTAGATAAGTAAATAATAATCCCAGCGGGATCGTCCCCAGCCATAGGCTGTAATGGCTGACAGCGATAATGAAACTCGTGATCGTAATCATCCTCTACAATCATTACGCCATACTCATAACATAATTGATAAATTTGCATGCGCCTTGTAGGCGAAAGCGTAACGGTAGTTGGGTATTGATGTAGCGGGGTTAAGTAGAGCATTTTTATTGGATATCGTTTAAGTTGCGCTTTTAAATCATCAACACATAAACCATATTCATCTTGTTTTATATCTATTAATTGCGCGCCACAAGCAGCAAACGCTTTACGTGCTGGCGGATAGCCTAAAGTTTCAACGGCTACGAAGTCATCTTTACTTATAAATGCCTTTGAAATTAAAAATAAAGCTTCTTGTGAGCCATTACATACAAGTAAGTCTGATACTTTTAAACTTCTAGTTTTATGTAAGTAATCACTTATCTGAGTTTTTAGCTCACTCACTCCAGCTATATCGCCATAATGAAGTTTACTGGTATCTAAATGATTAAATATATGACTTACAGAGCGTTTAAATTCTTTATAGGGAAAGCTATTTAAATCAGGAAGTCCACCTGCGAAATTATATACGTAGTCTTTTAAATTCATTGCCAGAGCAGGCACGGCTAACTCTGTAGCAAATTTATAAGGTTTTGGTGTTAAAACTGGCGTGTGCTCACAGTTAACACTGCTTTGAATTGGAAGTGTTTGAGTGACGCTATACCCAGAGCGTTCATGGGACTCTAGCCATCCTTCGGCTACTAATAACTGCAATGCGTTCATTATTGTATGACGGTTTAACTGATACGTTTGCGCCATAACTCGAGCAGAACTTAGTTTTGTACCAGGTGCAATATCTCCCTTTACGATAGAACCGCGCAGAGCATCTGCAACTTGTAAGTACTTAGCTTTGTTTGAGTTATTAAATTCAATATTAAGCGGTTGCATGTTATTCCTTTAAAACTGGTATAGCTAAAAAGCCAATTCTGGTTGTTTTTACCAAACCAAATAAGCGTACATTTGTTGCTCGTAAATAGCAAAGCTTAGAGGCAACATGTTTACTCAACAGATACATAAAACAAATAAGGTCATATTAGAGCCATTAAATTATGAGCATTTAAAAGGCTTATATAAAGCTGGGCAACATCCAAAAATATGGGAATGGGTATTAAGCAACTATACAAAAACACCCGAACAGTTAAAGGAATGGTTTACTACAAGTGCACAATTTAATAAAAAAGAACAAATTGTATTTGCCATAATAGACATAGCCAGCAAAGAGGTTGCAGGCACTACACGACTATTTAGATTAGATGCACATAACTTAAGTGCTGAAATTGGTCATACATTTATAAGCAATCACTGGCAGCAAACTTATATTAATACTCACACTAAATATTTACTGCTTAGCTATGCTTTTGACGCGTTGAATTTAGTGCGAATAACATTTAATACTCACGAACAAAATAAAAAATCTCGAAATGCAATTACTCGACTAGGAGCCCTATTTGAAGGTATAGCTTATAAAGACAGGCTCCTTAGTGATGGGAGTTACAGAAGCACTGCAAAATTTAGCATTATTGACGAGCATTGGCAGAGTATTAAATTACAGTTAGAGGAGAAGCTTTAATGTACCCACCAATACATTTTCAAGAACATAATATTGAACGTTTGCAGACATTAGTTGAGCAATTCCCTCTAGCGAGTATTTTAATGCCCTGCTCGCAAAGTGACTTAAATAATATATGCCAAGTACCTGTATTATATGAGTCCTCACGTAATGTATTTATGGCTCACGTAGCAAAACATAACCCGCTAGCGCAATGTGATAAACAGTCAGTAAAATTACTATTTAGTGGCGATAACTGTTATCTATCTCCCTCGTATAGTAATAATAAAACACTGCCGAGCTGGCTTTATTCATCAGTACAAGTAACTGCAAATGTGAATATTATTGAAAGCGATAATGAGAAAGACAAAATAATGCGGCAATTAACGAGCCATTTTGAGCAAGGCTTTACGCCAATGTGGAAGATTACTGACGTGCCCAAAAGCAATCGCCAAGCAATGTATCAACAATTAAGCTTTATAGAATTTACTCCCACTCATTGGAGTGGAAACTTTAAGCTAAGCCAAAATAAATCACCTGAGGTAAGAGCACGCATAAAACAAAGCCTAAAACTTGCCAATAAGCGCTCTATTGCAAAACTATTTTAGGCATAAAAAAAGGCTCTTTCGAGCCTTTGGATTAACTTTGGAATAGTTAAAAATTTTTAAATTAGGTCAGCGTTAATAGCTGTGGAGCAACGCTATGATAGTCAACAGCCATAGCAATGCTTAACGCTGTAATATTAATAATTGAAAATGCGAACACTTTACGTGCCCAACTGCTCATATCAATATTACGACGATAACCACGTAGCGCCATTAGCAACCACCAAAAGCTGGTAATACAAGCAACAGCCATAAAAGCAGCACCTGTGTAGCCAGTAATTGGCAGTAACATCACAACTAACGCGTATACAGCAATATAAAGCACAATGTGGCGTTTTGCTTTGTCGATACCTTGCGCTACAGGTAATACTGGAATACCTGCAGCTTGGTAATCTTTAAAGCGAAAAATAGCGATGGCGTAAGAGTGCGGCATTTGCCACAAGCTAAACATAACTAGCAGTATTAATGCGCCCATATCGAACTGCCCTGTTACGGCGCAGTAACCTACTACTGGCGGTACAGCGCCAGAAAGACTACCTACAAAAGTGCCATATACTGAGTTACGTTTCATGTAAAGGCTATAAACCCCTACATAAATTACGTAGCCAAAGGCTGCAAAAAATACCGCGGCTTGAGTGGTATAGGCGATAAGTAAACCAAAGCCAATAACGCCCAATAAAATACCGTGGCTAAGTGCAGCAAAGGCCGACATTTCGCCAGTTACTGTTACCCGCGTACGAGTACGTGCCATGGCTACATCTATGTCTCTATCAATTACATTATTGATAGCACAGCCCGATGCAACCACTAGCGACAAGCCAATTAATGTGGCAATCATTAACCATGGGTCTATATCACCGCGCGAGGCAAGTAAAAACCCGCCCGCTACGCTGATCAAATTGCCCATAATAATACCCGGCTTTGTCACTGATAAATAACGACGAAACATCTTCAACTCCTAGTACATCATCATTGCGTTAGATTCATAAATGATCCAAACAGATAACCCAACAACCATTACGATGATCAGAGCACTGAATAGGAATGAGAAAGTACTTGCACGGCCATTTTCGGTCGTAAAATTAAGGTGTAAAAAGTACTTTAAATGCACCCAAATTTGTACGATTGCAAAAGTAACAATGCCCCAAAGCGTTGTTACTTTTGAGAAGTCACCTTCCATTACCATATAAAACGGTATAGCAGTTAAAATTACCGATAGCACAAAGCCAATTAAGTAAGTTTTAACACTGCCATGAGATTCATCATGATGATCACTTTGCGTTTGTTTTAACGCATGCGTTTCGCTGTGGCTCATTACATTGCTCCCATCAAATAAACAACGGTAAATACACAAATCCAAACAATGTCTAAGAAGTGCCAAAATAGGCTTAAGCAGCTTAAACGCGTTACGGTAGCTTTGCCTAGACCACGTTTAGCAACTTCAATCATCATTATGGTCATCCAAATTAGTCCAGCCGTTACATGTAATCCATGTAAGCCGACTAATGAGAAAAACGATGTTAAAAAGGCACTTTGTTGTGGGCCATTACCATGCACAATTAGGTGATGAAATTCGTATACTTCCATACCAATAAACACAGCACCTAAACAAAACGTAACAAATAACCACGTCAGTGTTAGTGCCTTTTTTTGCCCTTGAGCGGCAATCATGGCAAAGCCAAAGGTAATACTACTAATAAGTAGTGCAGCAGTTTCTACTGCTACAAAGTCGAGTTCAAAAATATCTTTACCCGATACACCACCGGCTGTGTTCATAAATAACACAGCGTAAGTGGCAAAAAACGAGGCAAACAATAGGCAATCGGTCATTAGGTATAACCAAAAACCGAATATGGTGTCACCCGATGTATCGTGATGATCATGCGCGTGGGCATGATCATCGTGCGATACTGATTCTAAATTTGCAGAAAGTGTACTCACGCTTTTAGCTCCTTAATGCCACTTGAATTATACGCAGCTTCAGTGCGTGCAATTTCATCAGATTGAATATAGTAATCAACATCGCTGGTGTAACAACGTTTGATAAAGATGGCAATTGCGCCGACTAGCCCAACAACAGCTAACCACCAAATATGCCAAATCATTGCAAAACAGAATACTGTTAAGCTTGCTGCCATTAACACGCCAGCTGATGTGTTTTTAGGCATATGAATAGGGCTATAGTTTGCTTTATCTTGGTATGCTTGGCCTTTTTCTTTCATGTCGGTCCATGCATCAATATCATCGATGTGTGGAATTGTTGCAAAGTTATAAATTTGCGGAGGTGAACTTGTAGCCCACTCAAGTGTGTGGCCGTTCCATGGATCGCCTGTTGTATCATCAAGCGCTTCACGGTCTCTAAAGCTCACATATAATTGAATTACTTGGCTAACAATACCAAACATAATAATTACAGCACCGCCTGCGGCAATGTATAACCAAATGTTCCAATCTGGGTTGTTAGTGTGGTTTAAACGACGTGTCATACCTAAGAAACCAAGTACGTACAACGGCATAAATGCAACGAAGAAACCGATAATCCAACACCAGAATGATGCTTTGCCCCATTTTTCGTTAAGTTTAAAGCCCATTGCTTTAGGGAACCAAAATACAAAACCAGCAAGGTAGCCAAATACAGCACCACCAATAATGGTGTTATGAAAATGTGCAATTAAGAATAAGCTGTTATGCAGTACGTAATCGGCACCAGGAATAGCAAGTAATACACCGGTCATACCGCCTACGGTAAAGGTAACCATAAAGCCAAGTGTCCAAAGTACCGGTACGCTAATACGTAAACGACCTCGGTAAATGGTAAATAACCAGTTAAACAACTTAACCCCAGTTGGTACGGCAATAACCATGGTCATTACCCCAAAGAACGCGTTAACGTTAGCACTCGACCCCATCGTAAAGAAGTGATGTAACCAAACAATAAAGCCTAAAATTGAGATTGCACCGCTGGCGTAAACCATCGATTTGTAACCAAATAAACGTTTACCGGCAAAGGTCGAAATAATTTCAGAGAAAATACCAAACGCTGGTAATACTAATATGTATACCTCAGGATGACCCCATGCCCAAAACAGGTTGATGTACATCATGGCGTTACCGCCCAATTCATTGGTAAAGAAGTGGAAATCGAGATAACGGTCAAGCGTTAGCATTGCAAGTACAGCAGTTAAAATTGGGAATGATGCTGCAATTAAGATGTTTGCCCACGTACATGTCCATGTGAAAATTGGCATTTTCATTAGGGTCATACCTGGTGCACGCATTTTAAACACGGTTGCTAAAAAGTTTACTGCTGTTAGAAGTGTACCGAGCCCGGATATTTGCAAGGCCCAAATATAATAATCCACCCCCACCCCAGGGCTAAAGGTCAACTCCGAAAGCGGTGGATAGGCCACCCAACCTGTTTTAGCAAACTCACCAAACACTAGCGACATATTAATTAAAATGGCACCGCTGGCTGTAAACCAAAAGCTTAAGTTATTTAAAAATGGGAATGCAACATCGCGAGCACCAATTTGCAGTGGTAAAACAATGTTCATTAAACCAATCATAAATGGCATAGCCATAAATATGATCATAATTACGCCGTGGGCAGTAAATATTTGGTCGTAGTGTTCAGGTGGTAAATAACCGGGCGCACCACTGGTAGCAAGCGCTAACTGAGCACGCATCATAATGGCATCAGAAAAACCACGGAACAGCATTATTAGTGCTAAAAGAATATACATTACGCCTAAGCGTTTATGATCAACAGACGTGATCCAGTCGCGCCAAAGCACGCCCCATTTTTTATACTTTGTAATAAGCCCGGCAATAATAAGCCCAGCTATAGCAATAACCGACATCGTGAACACAAGAATTGGCTCATGAAACGGAATTGCGTCTATTGTTAGTTTACCTAATAACGACATTATTATTCCTCGCCCTGGCTGTGAGATGATGGCATTGAGTGTTCATCCATTGCTTGATGCTTCTTACTCATTTGCCCATGTTCGCCCATCGCATGTTGCTTTTTGTTCATATCGCCATGTGCCTGCATGTATTTCATAACGATGGTATGAAATAAGCCGTCATCAACTTTACCGTAATAAGCAACTGGGTTATTTTCGCTTGCTTTTGCAAGCTCAACATAATTTGCATGAGTAAGATTATTAGCACTTGAATTCGCTTTTACATCACTCACCCACTTATCAAAACCAGCTTGAGTAGGTGTAGCAATGGCATTAAACTTCATACCAGTAAAGCCTGCACCACTGTAGTTTGCCGAAAAGCCTTTAAATGTACCTGGCTCATTAGCAATTAAGTGAAGCTTGGTTTCCATACCGGCCATTGAGTATATTTGACTACCCAATTGCGGAATGAAAAACGAGTTCATTGTGCTCTCTGAAGTGATTTTGTATTCAACAGGTACATTAGCCGGAAACACTAATTCATTAACCGTAGCAATACCTTGCTCAGGATAAATAAATAGCCACTTCCAGTTTAATGAAACCACTTCAACAGTAAGATGCTTACCTTTACCTTCAATTGGTTTGTAAGGGTCTAGCTCTTGGGTAGACACCCAGGTAATAACACCTAAAATAATCACAATAACAATAGGGACAGCCCAAACTGCGGCTTCAATTTTATTTGAATGAGCCCATTTTGGAGCGTAAATTTCATGAGTTTGCGTGTCTCTATATTTCCATGCGAAATACAAAGTCATCACAATAACGGGAACGACTACAAGCAACATAAGCACGGTTGCGATGATGATTAAATTTTTCTCATCTATGCCTATCTGCCCTTTTGGATCGAGTATCCCGCCTTTACAGCCTGACAACGCCAGCACTGTACTAGCTAAAGCAATATTACAAAGGTTACGAATTAACAAGGGAGTATCCTACAAACCTAAAAGTTCTAATTTGCTGCTTTAAATAAAAAACAAAGCAACGATTTTTCGGTAAAACCCAAGTTAACTGGAATTAAATTATAAAAAATAAGGGGGCTATTCAAAACCTAAAGCTCATGCCAATAATGACCTAGCAACAAACCCAGCTTTCTAAACGCATTTATATAACGTAATAAAAGTTAACTTGGGTGAGTGGTGGTTGGCTGAAATGTGTTTAAAAAACACTGAGCTACTTTGTTTTAGCTAACCTTAATTATTTACAGCAAGAACAAATAATTAAAACCAGCAACAAAATGCAGCCTTACAGACAACCTGTAAAGCTAGGTGGAGCACGACAACCGTGTGCAACTTGCACTGGCTGAAGAACTTTAGCCTCGCTAAAAGCAAAGGCTGCTTTACGGAGGATAATTCCAGCACGACGCGCTGGAAAAATATGGAACAATAGCCAGCAAAGGCCAATAAGTAACTGACTTGATATGATCGGATGAGCTAAAAATTGCACAATAGTAAGTAACAGCGGCTCTACAATAAACCCATCACTTAATAGCGCTTCAAGCTTGAAGGCATCCTCTAGTGCACCACTTAGCAACATTACAGTATTAAACACTAATAAAGTTATAGCTACACACACGCCCTTGCCTGCTTTATTCAAGCGCTCACACGTCTGCGGCTCGCCAGAGGCAAGATCCGTATTTGTATGATGCAAAGAAAGTGTGTTCAAAAACATTAACCTACTAAAATGACTATAACAAAATTAGAGGAATACAGTTTGCAATGGAAAAATTTAAAAAACATTGCTGTTGTAAGCCCTAAAACCAGGTGCTAAATACAATCAAATCCAGCTAGCACATATTTACCTAGCGAAAATTGATCCGTATCAATCAAACTTTCAAAACTTACTGAAAGTTCGAACGTGAGTATAACAAAGAGAATTTTCTGTTCAACTAAAAATCAATTAATTTGAGTTAAGCTTTCGAAGCTATTTTGTTAATAAAAAATAACAATTTAAATAACAATGAGTTAGCTTGAATTAAAAATAATTTAAAGCAGAATATTTAATAAAACTATAGGTTTTTTGGAAGGAATAATAATTGTGTGGCACAAATAAAAACAGCTCAAATTCAGTCACCACCGAAATTGAGCCGCCTTTCACACTGACAACATCTTCACACACAATATAAAGATTTTTGGTTTACATTACGTGGCATTGAAAGGAAATAAAAACAACTCAAACTCGTTCTTTATGGAAGTGAATCCACCGGATTTGAGTTGCCTTTCACACTGACAACATCTTCACACACAATATAAAGATTCTTGGTTTACACTGCGTGGCAATTGCAAGGAAATAAAAACAGCTCAAATTCAGTCACCACCGAAATTGAGCCGCCTTTCACACTGACAACATCTTCACACACAATATAAAGATTCATGGCTTACATTACGTGGCATTGAAAGGAAATAAAAACAACTCAAACTCTTTTCTGTAGAAGTGAATCCACCGAACTTGAGTTGCCTTTCACACTGACAACATCTTCACACACAATATAAAGATTCTTTTAAGCGAGGCTAACTTGCCTCAAGCTTATGACGAGAGCCTTGCTCTGTGTCTATGGTTAAACTTTAGAGTGTTAGCTCCAATTTGACAAACGAGAAAAATAAACCTAATAGGTGAAAAAAACTAAACTATAGACGTTTGTCTAATACATTAAGATTGGATTACTTTAGAAGCTATCGAGTTAAGCAGTTTTACAGACACAAAAAAAGCGCTATAAAGCGCTTTTTAATATTTAAGGCGGACTTAAATAATTTGGTTTTCTTTCCAGGCTTGCTCTTTTGCTAAACGGTTTTTGCGTTTATCACATGGATCATCGCAATCACAGGCTTTATCAATACCAACCGAACCTAAACCACCACAGCTGCTTGCCATAGATTTTTTTTGCACGATCATACCAACGGCCATAGCCGAAACTATCAAAATTAGTAAGCCAAAAGTAAGAAGAAAAAGTGACATTGCTTAGCCCCTATTGATCAGCAATTAATTAAACTCAAACATTTTTGAGCGACTGCTATTATATACCCAAATAACGCGAAAATAAACAAGCCAGCACCATACTACAAATAAGGTTTAAATGCAGGGCTTGAATAAGTAACTAAACCCTCATTTGATTTACCTATTAAGTATACCGGTAAATCGTGCTGCTGAGCGTATGCTTGCGCTTTTTCCATACCCATCACAGTAAGTGCAGTCGCTAAACCATCTGCCGTCATAGCGCTTGGATGAAGCACAGTTACCGACACTAAGTCGTGCTTAATAGGCATGCCGGTCACGGGATCAATTAAATGAGTATAGATCTCGCCATCCATTTTATAAAAAATACGGTAATCACCTGACGTAGCAATACCGTTTGTACCTGGCGATAAAACACGGTGTACCTTTCGCTCTCCAGGTTGCGCATCTGGTTGCTCAATCGCAATTTTCCAATCCTGATTATTTGGCTTTTCACCTGCTATACGCAGCTCTCCACCAATCTCAACCATGTAATTGGTAATACTATGGCTTTCTAATAACTGCGCTACTTTATCAATACCATAGCCTTTAGCCGTTGCCGAAAACGAAAGCTCTAACCCATTAACTGTTTTAGACAGTCCTTGCTCATCTAAAATAAGTTTATCAATACCTATTTTTTCAACCATAGTTGCAAGCTCTTCATCACTTGGGCGATTGGTTGGTTTTTTATCAGGACCAAAGCCCCATAAATCAATTAAAGGCCCCATAGTGACATCGAGTGTTTTAGTTGATTCGCCTAAGCGAATAGACTCGCTGATAACAGCCCTAAAATCTTCGCTAATTGGCATAACTTGATTTGCTGGTAATCTGTTAAATGTATTTATTTCAGAGTCTTCTATGTAAGTAGACATAGACTGATTCACATCTTTTAAAACAGCGTCTATTTGCAGCTGTAATTGTGAAGCTGATAGCTGGCCCTGCTCATCGTAATATTTAATATGATAAGTGGTGCCCATAGTCTTACCTTCTAAAAAGGTTTCCCTCGACTCTGGTTTTTCGCCACACCCAGACAGTAATAAGGTCAGTGTGATTAGTAAAAAGGCCATTATGCCTTGTGAAGTACTTACTCGATTCATAACAGCTCTACTTAATAGATTGATAAAATTAAAGAATAAAAAAAGCCTCGTAACACAAGTGCTACGAGGCTGGTATTTTAACCAAAACTAAACTGTTTTGGTATTAGTGTTAGCCACCGAAGTCATCTAGTAAGATATTTTCGTCTTCAACACCTAAATCTTTAAGCATAGTAATAACTGCCGCGTTCATCATTGGAGGACCACACATGTAGTACTCACAATCTTCCGGCGCTTCGTGATCTTTAAGATAGTTCTCAAATAACACGTTATGGATAAAGCCAGTATAGCCTTCCCAGTTATCTTCAGGTTGTGGATCTGAAAGTGCTGTATGCCATACGAAATTAGGATTTTCAGCGGCTAGGCCGTCAAAATCTTCTACGTAGAACATTTCACGTTCAGAACGTGCACCATACCAAAAGCTCATCTTACGTTTAGAGTTCAAACGTTTAAGTTGGTCAAAGATATGTGAACGCATTGGCGCCATACCAGCACCACCGCCAACAAAGATCATTTCTGCATCTGTGTCTTTAGCAAAGAACTCACCAAATGGACCTGAAATAGTTACCTTGTCGCCTTTTGTAAGTGACCAAATGTACGAAGACATTTTACCACATGGCAAGCTTAGGTTTCTTGGAGGCGGAGCAGCAATACGCACGTTAAGCATAATGATGCCTTCTTCTTCTGGGTAGTTAGCCATTGAGTATGCACGAATTGTTTCTTCGTCTACTTTTGACTCCAGGTCGAAGAAACCAAAATGATTCCAGTCGCCGCGATATTCTTCAGGAACATCGAAATCTGCATATTTAACATGGTGAGGTGGCGCTTCGATTTGGATGTAACCACCCGCACGGAAAGGCACTGACTCATCACCAGGGATTTGCAGTTTAAGTTCTTTAATGAACGTTGCTTTGTTATCGTTAGAGATAACTTCACAGTCCCATTTTTTAACACCGAAAATTGACTCTTCAAGCTCAATTTCCATGTCGTTTTTAACATTTACCTGACACGCTAAACGACAGCCTTCACGGGCTTCACCTTTAGAAATGTGATCAAGCTCAGTTGGCAGAATATCACCACCACCTTCTTTAATGTGTACACGACATTGACCACAAGAGCCACCGCCACCACAAGCAGATGATACAAATATACCTGACTCAGATAATGCACTTAAAAGCTTATTACCTGCTGATGTAGTAATGGCTTTGTCTTTATCGCCATTAATACCGATGATGATGTCACCGCTTGCAACTAACTGAGATTTAGCACCAATGATCACTAAAACTAGTAGTACAACGATAGCGATAAAAACACCAACGCCTAAGAAAATCTGATAATCCATGATTTATCCTCGCTACCCTTTACAGTGAAATACCAGAGAATGACATAAAGCCAAGTCCCATTAAACCAACAGTGATGAAGGTAATACCTAAACCACGTAAGCCATCTGGTACGTCTGAATATTTCAGTTTCTCACGGATACCTGCAAGTAATGTAATTGCAAGCGCCCAACCAACACCAGCGCCAATACCATAGACAACAGACTCGCCGAAGTCATAGTTACGCTCAACCATGAAAGATACCGCACCAAATATTGCACAGTTAACTGTGATAAGTGGCAAGAAGATACCTAATGCGTTGTATAGTGCAGGGAAAAACTTATCTAATGCCATTTCAAGAATTTGCACAAGTGCTGCAATAACACCAATGAAAGTTAAGAAACGTAAAAAGCTAAGATCCGCATCTGGATAACCTAACCAAGTAAGTGAACCTGGTGCAAGTACCGCATGGTAAACCAAGTTGTTAACAGGTACAGAAATACCCAATACAACTATAACCGCTATACCTAGGCCAATTGATGTAGTTACTTTTTTAGATACTGCTAAAAAAGTACACATGCCTAAGAAGAATGACAACGCTAAGTTCTCAATAAAAACGGCTTTTACAAATAAACTAATATAATGTTCCACTATTTGCCCCTTACGCTTTAGCTTCTACTTGGTCTTTCTTATAAGTACGAAGTACCCATATGAATAAACCAATGATGAAGAATGCACTCGGTGGTAAGATCAATAGACCCATAGGCTGATACCAACCGCCATCTTGTACTAATGGGATAATATCAACACCGAATAGTGAACCCTTACCGAATAGCTCACGAATGAAACCAACAGTAAGTAGTACTACAGAGTAACCTAAGCCATTACCAATACCGTCAAGGAAAGACATAATTGGTGGCGACTTCATCGCATATGCTTCAGCACGACCCATTACAATACAGTTAGTAATAATTAGACCAACGAATACAGAAAGCTCTTTTGCCGTAGCGTAAGAGAATGCCTGTAATACTTGGTCAACAACGATTACCAACGATGCAATAATTGTCATTTGTACGATGATACGAACAGATGATGGGATCTGGTTACGAATAAGCGAGATAAAGAAGCTCGAAAATGCAGTTACTAATGTCAATGCGATTGACATGATTAACGCATTTTTTAAGCTAGACGTTACCGCTAGCGCAGAACAAATACCAAGTACTTGTAGTGCGATTGGGTTGTTAGCTAAAACCGGACCAAATAGGACCGCCTTCATTTCTTTAGTATCAGCCATTATTTCAACGCTCCTTTACGTACTTTCGCAAGGAAAGGGCCAAAGCCATTTTCGCCAGTCCAAAAGTCAACTGCATGATCAACACCGTTAGACGTTAATGTAGCACCTGAAAGACCATCGATCTTATGCTCATCATTGCCCGCAGTACCTTTAACAATTTGAATTGGAAGTTCTTTACCTTCCCATGTAGCAGTCCACTGTGGATTTTGGATTTCGCCACCTAGACCTGGGGTTTCATTATGCTTATAAAAGATAATGCTCTTAACTGTTTCAGCGTCGCTTTCAAGCGAGATAAAACCGTACATTAAGCCCCATAAGCCGTAGCCTTGGATAGGAAGAATAATTGCATCAACTGAGCCATCTTCTTTTTTAGAGATATACACCGGCGACTCTTTAGTCACACGTTGAATACCAGCAATATCTTTAACGCCTTTCTCTTGAAGAGAAACACTTAGCGCTGCATCATATTTGCTTTTTTCAAAATCAAAAATTGTTGGGTCTGTATCTACAAACTCACCTGTAGTCATGTTTACAACGCGCGCTTCGATTTTTGCATCAAATGTTTCTAAAACATTTTCAACTTTATCGATACCCGCAGCAGCCAAGATATTGCTTTGAATATCTTTGTTTTTATTAGCTTGCTGTAAAGGACGAAGCTGTACAGAAGCAAACGATACAATGATTGCACACACTAAACATAGTGCTACAACAACTGATAACGTTTTACCGATTGATTCGTTATTACTAGACATTACGTGCCAACCTCCGCTTAATATTAGCCTGCACTACAAAGTGATCGAACAGTGGAGCGAATAAGTTAGCAAATAAGATTGCTAGCATCATACCTTCTGGGAAAGCAGGATTCACAACACGTATCATAACCACCATAAAGCCAATTAATAGACCATATGCCAATTTACCTTTGTCAGTAAATGCAGCTGATACAGGGTCAGTAGCCATAAAGAACATACCAAACGCAAAGCCACCTAGTACTAAATGCCAATACCAAGGCATTGCAAATACAGGGTTAGTTTCTGAGCCAACAGCATTTAGTAAAAATGCAGTTGCTACCATACCTAGGAATACACCTAGTACGATGCGCCAAGAAGCGATACGAACGTAAATTAAGAACAAACCACCTACTAACAATGCAAGTGTAGATGTTTCACCTACAGAACCTTGAATGAAACCGTAAAACGCATTCCACCATAATTCCATGTTTGCAAAGTCTAGTTGCCCGATGAAAGCTTGGCCTAGCATAGTTGCACCAGAGAAAGAATCTACTGCTGTCCATACTGTGTCACCCGAGATTTGAGCTGGGTATGCGAAGAATAAGAACGCACGACCGGCTAAAGCAGGGTTTAAGAAGTTACGGCCAGTACCACCAAAGATTTCTTTAGCGATTACTACACCAAACGTAATACCTAACGCAACTTGCCATAAAGGGATCGTTGCAGGCAAAATAAGTGCGAATAATACTGAAGTAACGAAGAAACCTTCGTTAATTTCATGCTTACGCACAGAAGCAAATATTACTTCCCAAAAACCACCTACTGCAAATGTTACCGCGTAGATAGGTAGGAAGAAACATGCTCCATAGAACATCTTAGCGCCCCAGCCTGCATCAGCGGTTAATTCACCACCGAATAACTGGAACAAACCAACTTGCCACGTGTTTGCTAGTTCAAAACCTTGTGCTAAAGCACCTGCGGCCTGATGACCGATATTGAACATACCAAAAAACATAGCTGGGAACGTCGCCATCCACACTAAAATCATCATGCGTTTTAGGTCGATATTATCGCGTACGTGTGTCGCGCCTTTATTTACGTAGCCTGGTGTATAAAAAATAGTTGCAGCTGCTTCATACAGTGCATAAAACTTCTCATATTTACCACCGGCTTCAAAATTCGGCTCGATATCTTCTAGATATTTTTTTAAACCCATCTCTCTAGCCTTCCTTCTCGATCGTAGTTAAGCAATCGCGTAGGATAGAACCATACTCGTATTTGCCTGGACAAACGAAGGTACATAACGCTAAATCTTCTTCATCAAGTTCAAGCGCGCCCAATGAAATTGCACTGTCTAAATCGCGTGCAATTAAGTCACGTAATAATAGAGTAGGCAAAATATCTAGCGGCATTACGCGCTCGTAGCTACCAATTGGTACCATGGCACGTTTTGAACCACCTGTTGACGTTGTCATTTTAAATAAACGACTCGGCGCAAGGTGAGAAAGGAATGTACGCGTTACAGAGAATTTATCACTACCTGGTGCAATCCAGCCAAACAATTCTTTTTCGCGACCCTCAAGTAAAACAGATACTTGAACGTGGTAACGACCTAAGAATGCATGAACACCGTTTGAAATAGAACCTGATAGAACAGAACCAGAAATAACGCGGTTATCTCCGTCTTCTAGCTCACCAGCCACTAAATCATCCAATGAAGCACCTAATTGTGTTTTCACTAAACGTGGGTTTTTAACGCGAGGACCTGCAAGCGAAATAACACGATCTGTGTAAATTTCACCAGTAAGGAATAGGTGACCATACGCAATAACGTCTTGGTAACCAATATGCCAAACTTGTTTGCTAACAGAAACTGCATCAAGATGATGGATATGAGTGCCAACGAGGCCAGCCGGATGCACACCACCAAACTCATGTACTTCTACTTGAGCTATAGATGAGCTAGGAACTTGGCTACCTGCTTTTTTACACACAAATACTTTGCCATCGGTCAAACGCGAAATAACAGCAAGACCCGCTTCAAATGCTTGCGCATTTTCGGCAATTATCACTGCAGGATCTGCAGCTAATGGGTTTGTGTCAGTTGCGGTCACGAAAATAGAACTAGGATTTGCATCCACAGCCGCTACTTTACTGAATGGGCGAACACGAAGTGCTGTCCATTGACCAGACTGGATAAGTACTTCTTTGGCTTTTTCACGCTCTAAGCTCGCAAGCTCGTCTGCTTTGAAAGAGTCAAAGGTGATTTGCTCACTGCCTGCTACTTCAATAACAACAGATTGCAGCACACGTTTAGCACCACGATTTATTTCTTTTACTGTGCCAGAAGCTGGAGCAGTAAATAGGACGCCTGGGTTCTTTTTATCTTCAAAAAGTACCTGGCCTTTTTTGACTTGGTCATCCACACGAACATGCATGGTTGGACGCATACCGATAAACTCTTCGCCAAGCACAGCTACACGTTTGACAGCAGAACCGTCATGTATAACTTGCTGTGGCGCGCCCTCTAAGGGTAAATCCAGACCTTTTTTTATATTGATCATACGCACTTGCATTACATTAAAGGAAAGAAACTGAAAAATCGTATCAACCACGTCGCCATTTGAGTTATTCCAAGTTATATCAAGGTACAAAAGAGCAGCTTGCTAGAAATATCAAACAAGCAACGTAGTAAAACTCATCACATATTGTCGAGATTTTAACATCATTTTAGATGACTATGCGAGTGTATTTATGAAAATTATACGACAGAAACACTTATTTAGTTTTGTTAAGTGATTTAAATAAAAATCAAGGTAGACCAAAGTGGTAGCCTAAGCAATTATCGTTCCTGATTTCATCGCAAATTAAACAAATCGCATAATACAAAAAAAGCCGCTATTGCGGCTTTTAATAACTAGGGCCTGTTGACCTTTCAGGATTAAAATTTGTTCAATCTAGGGGCTATTTAATCGCGGCGTGAGGTTTGTAACCTAGTGGGCTAAGTAAAAACCGAGCAACAAAGAGTAAATAGCCCCTAGGCAGAACCCTTTGGGCAGCGCCTGTTTGGCATTAATGCTACGTTATCGCCCATTTATGGGGAATAACCACACTACATAGGCTCTGCCTTGCCTAAATACCAAACAGACTGCTGCAAATTTAAACTCGAAAGATAAACAGGCCCTAAGTTCTGTTAGTCAATCATATTAGCAATTGGCTTAACTGAATCTATGTCTTGATCGTAGTCAACACCGTCTATACCAAAACCAAATAAGCGTAAAAACTCATTATGGTAACCAACATAGTCTGTTAGCTCATCAATGCTGCTTGTATCAACACTATCCCATACAGCTTGAACGCGTGCTTGCACATCATCTTCTAGCTCTTTATAGTTTTGGAATAAATGCCCACCGTCGTCAAAGCGAGGCGATTCACCATATAGGTTTTCACTAAATAATGCGTGAATTTGCTCAATGGTGCCTTCATATGTGCCATCTGCTTTCATAACTTTAAATAAAGCAGAAATATATAACGGCATAATAGGAATAGCAGAACTTGCTTGTGTCACTACTGCATTAAGTGATGAAACATACGCTTCACCATTTAAATCTTTTGTTGATTCTTTAATAGCAGCCGTTGCACGGTCTAAATCTTCTTTAGCTTTACCAATAGTAGCGTGTCCGTATATTGGCCATGTTAGCTCTTTACCAATATAAGTATACGCTGTAGTTTTAAAGTTATCGGCAAGTACACCGGCTTCTTTTAATGCGTCAATCCACATTTCCCAATCTTCACCACCCATTACTTTAATAGTGTTGTCGATATCGTCTTGATTTGCAGCTTCAACCGTAATTTCATCAATTTCACGCTTTGATGTATTTAAGTTTTTAGTGGTTACTGCATTACCTATTGGCTTAAGTGTAGATGAGAACACTTCGCCTGTATTTGGATCAGTACGACGAGGAGACGCTAGGCTGTAAATAATACAATCTACTTTACCCAAATCTGCTTTAATAGTGTCGATTGCTTTTTGCTTGATTTCGTTAGAAAACGCATCGCCATTAATATTTTTAGACCAAAGACCCGCTTCGTCTGCAGCTTCTTGAAAAGCAGCGGTATTGTACCAACCAGCAGAACCTGTTTTACGATCTGTACCTTCTTTTTCAAAGAAAATACCTAATGTTTTAGCACCACCACCAAACGCAGCAGTAATGCGCGATGCCAAGCCGTAGCCTGTTGATGCGCCAATAACTAATACATTTTTTGGTGCACTTTTTAATGCGCCTTGTTGTTTTACATAGTTAATTTGTTCTTGAACATGCTCTGCACAACCAGCTGGGTGTGCGTTTGTGCAGATAAATCCACGAATTTTAGGCTTAATGACCATTGATCATCCTATATCTTTTACAATAAAAATTAGCGCTAGTTTAAAGGCTAATACTAAAAACACTGATCTGATCAGTTAAACACTCATCAAATACTCTAAAACATTACTTAGCTAATTTTAGAGCCACCCATACAATTGGGTGAATCAGGCGCTTCACCGCCCTGCTCTGCATACTCATCGGGTGTATATGTATGAATAGCGAGTGCATGAATATGATTTGCTAACTCATCTTTTAAAATTTCATTAATTTCGCGATGACGTTGTAATAAACGCTTACCCGCAAAACCTTCGCTAACCACTACTACTTTAAAGTGTGATTCAGTGCCAGCACTGTGCATATGGCTTTCGTTAATCACGTTTAAATGTTTACACGCAATGGCGTTGCTTATTTTTTCTTGGATCTGTTGCTGCATTGACATAAAAAGACCGTTTTAATTAGCTAATTTATACACTTACTATAACAATTTAACGCAGTGATTGGCTAACTAAATTGCTTTTGCTTAATGTGCTTTATAAATCGGTAAGTTAAACTTATTCGCGGATGCGCAAGCGTGGTTTGCTTAGGTATTGCATGTTGATAATCTCGTTGGCTATGTCCATTCATTATTAAACAGCTGCCACTTTGTAATTTTAAGTCGGTTACTTTATTGCTCGCCTTGTGCTTTAACTTTAAAACACGATCAGCTCCTAGAGAGACACACACAATTGTTGGTTTATCACCAAGCTCTATTTCATCATCACTGTGCCATCCCATCGTATCATTACCATCTCGGTAATAATTAACGAGCAATGAGTTTAGAGGCTGGTCTAAATGTGCTTCTAAACGCTTTCGCATATTAAGTAACAATTCATCCCATGGTTCTACTATTTGCTTACTACTTGAATAGCCGTATTCAATATTTAAATCACTCATGAAACATTGCAGTCGTGGAATAGGCCCCGTTTTGCCATAAACGGTTACATCGGGTTGCTGCCAACGTAGGTTTTTTTGCAAATAATAAAATAGATCGAGGCTTTTTTGTGCACTAAGTGCCCTACTTTGATAAGAAAAGCCATTTGGTAACTGTTGGGGGTTGGCGTTTTGCCGTTGCATGTTAGAATTTACCTACATTAGATTACTGATCAACGAACCATTATGACGACGCAAGCCCAGCTAGGCGATAAAACCTTTACTCTTGAACGCTTTCCATTGGATCAAAAAAACCGCAGCTTACAAGCGTGGGATTCGGCAGATGAGTACCTTATCAATTATGTTAACGAACATCACCCAGATTGTCGCTCATTGCTTATTTTAAACGATAGCTTTGGTGCACTTGCTTGTTATTTTAATAAGTTAACGGTTTGTTCAGTTAATGATTCTTATATTAGCCACCAAGCTGCGGCTTATAACTTACAAGAAAACAAGCTACCTACAGCAGAGTTTACGCAAGTAGATAGTTTATCGGCATTACCAGAGGATGTTGATTTAGTACTTATTAAAATCCCTCGTAATGTGGGTTTTTTACAGTTCCAATTAAGTGAACTTAGTGAAGTACTTGCACCTGGTACGCCAGTAATTGCCGCAGGTAAAACAAAAGAAATTCATAATTCAACAATAAAATCATTTGAGCAATTTATTGGTGAAACAACAACAAGCCTAGCAGTTAAAAAGTCTCGTCTTATATTAAGCACAGCTAAAGGCGGATATAAAGCAGCAGACTTCCCTATAACATGGGAGCTTGAAGGTACTGAGTTTAATATAACAAATCATGCAAATGTGTTTTCGCGTGATTCGTTGGATATTGGTGCGCGCTTCTTTTTTAACTACTTACCAGAAACACCAAAAGCTAAAAGCATTATTGATTTAGGCTGTGGTAACGGCGTTGTTGGATTAATGACGCTTGCTCGCTGCCCTAATGCATCAATTACCTTTGTTGATGAGTCTTACATGGCAGTAGAGTCAGCCCGGTTAAATGTAGAAATTAACCTAGGCGATAAGTTTGATAACTGTGAGTTCATCGAAAACGATTGTTTAACAGGCTTTGAAAGAGACAGTGTGGATATGGTGCTTTGTAATCCTCCATTTCACCAAGCTCAAGCTGTTACCGATCACATTGCTTGGCAAATGTTTAAACAAGCAAAGGATACTTTAAAAGAAGGCGGCGAGCTGCGTATTATTGGTAATCGTCATTTAGATTATCACGATAAATTAAACCGTATGTTCGGAAACTGTAAGTTATTAGGCTCAAACAAAAAGTTTGTCGTTCTAAGTGCAACTAAAAATAGTGGAATGCTATAAATGAAATTAACAAACATTATAATTGGGTGTTGTGTATTACTAATACTTGGTGGCTGTGCGAATCAGCCTAGCCAAGTAATACTCAATCCTGTTTATAAAAGTGGTCAAATAAGCACTATAAATAGTAGCTTAAGCACCAGTGTAATTGATTTACGTGGCGATTCGTCAACACTTAAACTTATTGAATCAGACAAAACTAAAACCTTTGCAAGCCAAGGTCTTACTGAATCAGTTAAAAGTGTTTTAGACAGCGCCCTTAGCCGCAATGGTGCCAGCATTTCTAACTTGGCAACTGTTCGCTTTGAAGTAGATATTCATGCACTGCAGGCTGTTGTGACCGAAAAACTTGTGAGCCATACCAGCGAAGCCCATATAGAGCTTGGCGTGCGCGTTATTCGCGCCTCAAGTAATTTTAGTAAAGTGTATAGAGGCAGTGCTAATTTAGAAGGTCCGTTTAGTCACGAGCGAGTAAAAATAGAAGGTCAGCTCAATAAGTTGACTGAGCAAATTATTACCCGCATTGTATCTGACCCTGAATTAATAGAATTTTTAGAAGGTTAACTATGAAACGACTTTTTTTAATCTGCTTAGGCCTATTTTTTAGTGTAAGTAGCTTGGCAGCCCAAGAAGGCCGCTTTGTGCAAAAAGACAATATTTTTCCACGCGTCGAAATCGTAACAACGATGGGCAGTATTGTTGTTGAACTGGACCGTTCAAAAGCACCCATTACGGTCAATAACTTTTTAACTTACGTGTCAGATAAGAGCTATCAAGGCAGTGTTTTTCATCGTATTGAGCGCGATGTGGAAAATGACCGCGACTTTGTTATTCAAGGTGGCGGCTACGATAAAGATTACGATGGCTTACACGAAAATGACCCTATTTTTAATGAAAGCGGTAACGGTTTAAAAAACGATATGTATAGCATTGCTATGGCGTATCAGGACCGTGAACCGCACTCGGGAACACGCCAATTCTTTTTTAACATGGATAATAATGATCACTTAAATCCAGGGAAAGATTGGGGTTTTGCAGTATTTGGTAATGTAATGGATGGCTACGATACCCTTGATAAGATCATGGCTGTTGAAACAGGGTTTAATGAAAAGATTGGTTACGATTTTGTTCCTAAAAAACCGGTGATCATCTTAAATATTAAAATGCTTGAACAAGTTCCACTGTAATTTATTTAAGAGCAGCTTAGCTGCTCTGCATCAAAGCCAATGAAGGCCCTATGAGCAAATCTCTCTCTATTAGCGAATATTTTTCTTACTTTAAAGACAAACGCTTAATCCATATTTTTATATTTGGTATGAGTAGCGGTTTTCCGTGGGTATTAATTGGCTCTGTTATGTCGGCTTGGCTAAAGGATGAAGGGCTAAGCCGCAGCATGATTGGCCTATTCGGCATTGTATTTGGCGCTTACAGTATAAATTTTTTATGGTCGCCTTTAATCGATCGTACAAAACTCCCTATTTTATATAAATGGCTAGGCCAACGTCGTAGTTGGATACTATTTTGCCAGAGCTTTATTTTTATTGGCACCTTATTATTAGCTGGGCTTGATTTAAAAGCTAATTTAGCAATTGTTGCTGCAATTTGTTTGTTAATTGCCATTGCGTCTGCCACGCAAGACATTGCTATTGATGCATTCAGAATAGACACACTTAAAGCAAACGAATCTCACAAAGCAACAGCGGCAGC